>NZ_JBWJVQ010000178.1:0-25730 GCF_056339875.1 Blautia sp. ZXY-1-C6 | reverse complement strand
ATTCATGCGGCAGAGGATATTTACAGCCAGGATAAAGTGACGAAGGTGCATAAAGCAGGGGATCTGGTAGAAAGTCTGACAACCGGGGAAGATGGAAGTGCTGTTTCCAAAGAATTGTATCTTGGAAAATATAAGGTTGTAGAACAGAAAGCACCGGAAAATCTGGTGATTGGAAAAACAGAACAGGAACGTACCCAGTTTGTAACCTTGTCCTATGCAGGACAGAATGTAGAGTTATCCCAGGGGGAAACCACTTTTACCAATGCAAGTACCGGAGATTTCCGTAAATGTAGTGAAAAACTCGAAACATGATGACGTTACCCTGGAGGGTGCGACGTTTGGATTGTATGCAGAAGAAGACCTGACAGCGGCAGACGGAAAGGTTCTTGTAGAAAAGGGAAGCCTGGTGGAACGTGCTGTTTCCGACAGGGAAGGAATGGCTGTGTTCCATGCGGATATTCCTTTGAATTTCCATTACAGCGTAAAAGAAATCCAGGCACCGGATAAGTATTATATGACAGATGAGGTGTATCGTTTCTTCTATGAATATAAAGACGACAGCACCTACACATATACTTTTTCTCATGATTTTAAAAATGAGGAAGTACGGGGAGAAGTTCATGTAAGTAAGATTGATCAGGATTCCCAGGGATTTATTTCCCAGGGTGATGCAACCTTAGTAGGGGCAAAATACGGATTATATGCTGCAGAAGATATTGAACACCCCAATAAGAAAGATGGGATTGTCCATAAAAAAGGGGAACTTGTAGCGCAGGGTACGATTTCCAGTGAAGGAACTGTAGATTTCAAAAACCTGTATCTTGGAAATTATTTCGTGAAAGAAATAGAGCCGGCAGAAGGGTATCTGTTAGATGAAACAGAGTATCCCGTAGAGGTTTCGTATGAAGGACAGGAGGTACAGATTGTACACCGGGAAGTAACTGTAAAGGAAACTGTAAAGAAACAGGCCTTTCAGCTTATCAAGATCTCAGAAGACGGGGAGCAGACAGAAACAGAACTGGTAGAAGGAGCTGGATTTAAGGTATTCCTCATCAGTGAGCTGTCTGGTGTAAAAGATGGAAGTTTGAAGCCGGGAAATGGTTCTTATTATACCCCGGAAGATTTTATCACCTATGATTACAGCAAAGACGAAACCGCTTCTTATTGGGAGAATGGTAAAAAGATTACGGTACCAGAGCTGTTTACAGATAAGAAAGGATATTTAAAGAGTCCAGAACTTCCTTATGGAACCTATGTGGTGTTTGAGTCTACAGTTCCGGAAAATTTAAAAGGGATTCGTCCATTTATCGTACAGATTTCAGAAGACAGCCGGGAACCCCAGGTATGGCGTGTGTTTGATGACCGTCCTTTGCAGTATTACTTCAAGATTGTGAAAAAAGATGCCCAGACGCAGAAGCCGGTGCTGGATAACAGTGCAGCTTATAAGATTTATGATGTGGAAGCAGAAAAATATGTGGAAATGATCGTAAGATATCCGAAAAAAGAAGTGGTATCTGTGTTCAGGACCAACGAAGAGGGATACCTGATTACACCGGAGCAGTTAAAATGTGGCACTTACCGGATTGAAGAAGTGGAAGCGCCGGAAAATTATGTACAGGTAGGATTTGAAAATGCCCTCTTAAAAGACGGAAAGGAAGTTCCACTGAATGAAGTTGCAGACGGAGGCACATACCAGGAGGCAAAGAAAGCGCCGATCACTATTACCGTAAATTCTGATACTGTACACCAGGTAGAAGAGGAAACCGGTAAATTTATTGTTGTCATTGAACAGTATAATGATGAAGCAGTAGGAAGCCTTACAATCCATAAAAAGGGAGAAAAACTTTCTGGTGCTTCTAAAGTAGAAGAAAAGATCCTGACGAAGATGAAAAACGGTGTAGTAGGTTTCGTAAATCAGGTAAGCAGTTTCTTCACCGGGGAAGAAGTCATGGAAAAAGAGAAAGGTTATAAATTTGACTATGAAGAAGGGAATATGGAAGGTGCAGAATTTGCCATTCATGCAAAGAAAACCATTTATACCCCGGACGGACAGAAAGACGAAGCAGGAAACCGCATTGTAAAATATGAAAAAGATGCCCTGGTAGCCCGTATGGTAACAGATAAAGAAGGAAAGGCAGTCCTGAATAATCTTCCTATCGGAAAATACTATGTAGTGGAAGAAAAGGCAGGTCAGAACTGTGTGCTTGACCCGGAAGCAAAAGAATTTGAAATTGCATATAAGGGACAGGAAGTAGCAGTGGATTATGTAACAATGGAACTTACCAATCAGCGACAGAAAGTTTCCCTGAGTCTTCTGAAGAAAGACGCAGAAACCGGAAAACCGCTGGAAGGAGTGGTATTCGGGCTGTATGCGCAGGAGGATATCAAAAATGCTGCCGGGGAAGTAGTTGTAGAAAAAGATGCCTTGATTGAACTGGGAACAACAGATGAAGAGGGCAAGCTGGTATTTCAGGCAGATCTTCCTCATGGAAAATACTATATTCAGGAAGTAGAGCATAAGCCGGGATACCTGCCAAATGATGAGGTGTGTTCCTTTGATGCGTCTTATACAGACCAGACCCTTGAACTGCTCGCTTTTTCAGAAGAAATTTCTAATCAGCCTACTATTACGGAGTTTACGAAAGTAGATTTAACCGGTGGACAGGAAATTGAAGGGGCCAAAATGCAGATCCTGGATCAGGAAGGAAAAGTGGTAGAAGAGTGGGTGTCAAAAAAAGAAGCTCATGTAGTCTACGCACTGGCACCAGGGGAATATATACTGCATGAAGAGCAGGCGCCTACGGAACAGGGATATGTCCGGGCAGAAGATGTGAAATTTGTTGTGGAAGAAACAGGGGACGTACAAAAAGTGAAAATGGAGGACGACCATACAAAGGTTTCTATCTCTAAAACAGATATTACAGATGGTAAGGAGATTGAAGGGGCGAAGCTGCAAATCCTGGATCAGGACGGGGAAGTGGTAGAGTCCTGGACCACAGGAGAAGAACACCTGATTGAGTATCTTCCGGTAGGCACTTATACCCTGCACGAAGAGGCGGCAGTTGACGGATATATTGTGGCCAATGACGTGGAGTTTACAGTAGAAGAAACGGGAGAAATTCAGAAAGTGAAGATGGAAGATGAGCGTGCTATGGGACAACTGGTTATCGTAAAAACGGATACAGACAGTAAAGCAGCTTTAGAGGGAGTAGAATTTGTTCTGCTGGAAAAGGAAACCGGAAAAGAAGTAGGACGTTTGAAGACTGGAAAAGATGGAAAAGCAGTTTCAGAACTACTTCCAATTGGAACTTATGAAAATGGTGTTTTCAAAGAACCGATCACCTATGTGCTGAAAGAAACTGCCACCTTAAAGGGATATGAGAAGACGGAAGAAGAGTGGGAAATCGTATTTACCTATCAGAATGATAAAACACCAGTCATTGAAGTGGTAAAAGAGATCCAGAATAAAAAAATACCAGAAACACCAGGTACCGTAAAACCAGGACCAAAAACGGGTGATGATACAAACTGGTTCCTGCCTTTGCTGGCTCTTGGTGTAAGTGCAGGTATGGTAGCAGGCCTACTTTATTACAGAAAAAGACATAAAAAGGCATAGAAAATAAAAATCAGTTTTTAAACTTGGGAAAGGGCGGCTGCGGCTGTCCTTTCTTTGGCAATATGAGGTGAGAAGCATGGAAGAGAAAAAAAGAATACGGTTTATTGACAGCCATTATCATACCCTGTTCAGCATAGCAGACGGGGACTCCATAGAGATTGTATATCCAGATGGAAAAAGGGAAGAACGGGTTTGTACCTATATTGATGAATACCACACACAGGTAGGGGCAAGGGTGTTCCATATTTGTGAATTTGCAGAAATCATGGAAGCAAATGGAAAATCATATTGCCCGGCAGAATGCAAGGAAAAGGAAGAAAGAAAAGAGGCAGTCAAAGGGGAGAAGAAAACCGGAACTACCCGTATGGAAAGGAGCAGGCGTTGAGGATAGGGATTATAGATGCAGATCTTTTATACCGGAAAAGACACCGGTTTCCTAACTTGGCATGTATGAAACTTTCCGCTTATTGGAAGGAGCAGGGATTTGAAACAGAGCTTCTTTTGGATTATAGCCAGGCAGGGGAATATGACCGGCTCTATGTATCAAAAGTGTTTACGGATACCTTTGTGCCGGAACATATTTTGACGAGGGAAACAACCGTTTATGGAGGGACTGGATTTTTTTACGATAAAGCACCGGTACTTCCAGAAGCGATTGAACACCATACACCGGACTATCATTTGTATGACCAGATGGTAAAAGAACATAGCGAAGGAGAGAAAAAGAAGAAAGAGTTCCAATTTTATACGGAGTATTCCATTGATTTCCTCACCAGGGGATGTTTTCGGAAGTGCAGTTTCTGTGTAAACAAAAACAGCACCGGTGCAGCACCAGCAAGCCCATTGGAAGAATTTTATGACCCGTCCAGAAAGAAGTTATGCTTTTTGGACGATAACTTTTTTGCCTGTGCAGGGTGGGAAAAAATCTTTTCCAGTGTCCTGGAAACAGGCAGGCGGTTTCAATTCCGGCAGGGGCTGGATCTGAGGATTATGCAGAAAAGGCAGATGGAACTTCTGGCATCTGGAAAATTGGATAACGGTATGATTTTTGCCTTTGACCATATCAAAGATCAGGAACTTATTGTAAGAAAATTGGAACTTTTGCGGGAAGTGATCCCAGTTTCTTACCAGAAAATTAAGCTGTATGTACTGTGCGGCTATGACTGGGAAGGAACCTGGAAAGCAGATTTTTGGGCAAAGGATATTCGGGACGTTTTCATACGGATTGAGATTTTGATGCGGTATAAGTGCCTGGCTTATTTGATGCGCTATGCCGCATGGGAACGGGCGCCGGAGGTTTATAAGGGAATGTATATCAATCTAAGTCGTTGGTGTAACCAGCCCGCCCAGTATTCAAAAAAGAGCCTGCGGGAATTTTGTACCGGACAGGGAGAGTATAGTTCCTGTTTCCGCTACCTGACTGCTTTTGAAGCTCTGCACCCGGAAATGGCACATTATCTGGATATGAAATATGAAGAGGTGCAGTATGGGAAAATTTACGGCTGAAGAAATTCAGATTGCAAAGGCAGTGGATTTAGTGGATTTGGCGGAGCAGATAGGGATTCCATTGAAAAGGAAAGGCAGGTTCTATCAGGCAGTGGGTATGGACTCTGTGATGATCTTCAACCGGTCTTCCTGGTGCCGGTTTAGCCAGGGGGTAGGTGGCAGCACCATTGACTTTCTGGAATATTTCAGAAACATGGATTTTGTGGAGGCAGTCAAATATCTGCTGGAGTTTGCCGGATATATCCGTACTGAAACCATGCAAAAATTTCAACCGGAAAGACAGGCTGAAAAAATAGAAGAAACAAAACAGAGAAAAGACATACCGAAAGAACCTTTTGTACTTCCTTCAAAATCAGAAACCAGCTGCCGGTTATATGGCTATCTGATAAAACAGCGGAAGCTGTCAAAGCAGATGATTGATTTTTGGGTAAAAAAGGGGATTTTGTATGAGAGCGGAACGTACCATAACCTGGTTTTTGTGGGAAAAGATACGGAAGGTATCCCACGTTTTGCCAGCCAGAGGGGAACCCTGGATAAATATGGAAAACCCTTTAAAGGAGATGTTACGGGGAATGACAAGACTTATGGGGTTAATCTGGTAGACCAAAACAGTGATACGCTCTATGTATATGAGGCGGCCATTGATGCCATGTCCGATATGGAACTGCGGGAAGATTATCAGAACAATATCCTGGTACTTGGAATGCTTTCCGATGGTCCTTTGGAAAAGTTCTTAAAAGATTATTCTCATATCAGGAAGATACAGTTCTGTTTGGATAATGACCTGCCGGGAAGACAAGCGGCAAAAAAATTGGCAAGAAAATATACCCTTATGGAGTATGAGGTTTTTGTACGTCTTCCACCTATGGGAAAAGACTATAATGCTTTTTTGCAGTATAAAAAGGAAAACCAAGAGCTTTCCAGCCTGGTAGAAAAGGAAAGGCCGCTTCTTACTGAAACAAAAGGGACAAACATACAAAAGATAGAAAAAATGGTAGGACACAGGAACATAGTATCATACCAGATAGCACAGGCAAGATAGGAGGGTATTCTTTTGGAAAATAGCTATGATGAGGAATGTTTCAAAAAATGGGAGATCGACGAATGCGAAGCGGAGATGGAAAAAGTAGTGCAGTGGATAGGAAAGAGGAAACTGCATGGACGTGTACGGGTTGCGTTTATCGAAGAGAGCTATGAGCGGCAGGGATACCGCATGGGGATACCCAAGCAGGCGTATGTGTCCAGGGTGCTGGCAAACATCAGGAAAGAAGAGCGGTGAGAAAGAAATAACCAATCCGAAAGTGGGAGTGTTAGGAAAGGAGGTGGTGCAGACCAACAGAATTTTTGACAGAAGGATAAACTCTGGATACGGGAAGGGGTGATTCTATGATTGTAAGGTAATGCCAGATGGATATTTCGTTTGTAGCTGTGGATTTCTCATGAAGACTATAAAAAATTTAGGAGACAGGAGGAAATAAGTGAGTAATCCTAGGTAAAATGTGTAGCTACACCTCATGAAATATGAGGAATGAAATATAGTTTGGTGAATTTTTGTGAGTTTGATAAATATGCAGCAAAGAGTTATTGTGCGATTCATGGTACAAGTGAAACATTGAATCTGGGAGATATTACAAAAGTGGACGAAAGGGAGATTGAACCGTTTAACATGATCTGTGGCGGAAGCCCCTGTCAGGATTTTTCCCTGGCAGGCAAGCAGGCAGGTGCGGTTTGGAAATGCCGAAGCTGCGGGTATGAGTATAACCCTCTGCAGGTACATTATTCCAAAAGGGACGCCTGCGGCATGTGTGGTTCCCATGATATTGATAAAACACGTTCTTCCCTTCTGGTGGAGTGGCTCCGTATGATACGGGGTGTCAAACCAGTATGGGGAATTTACGAAAATGTAAAAAATATTGTAGGAAAAAAATTCCGGGATACCACATTCCGGTTGTTTGAAGAAGAACTGCATGAATACGGATACCACACCTATTGGAGTGTTCTTAATGCAAAGCATTATGGAATACCACAGAACAGGGAACGGGTATATCTGATTTTGATACAGAAGGAAATGGATAATGGAACATTCCAGTTTCCGGAACCGCTGGAGTCCTTCCAGTGCCTTATGGATATTCTGGAGGATACGGTAGAGGAAAAATACTACTTATCCCAGGAAAAAGTACGCCGCTTGATTGAAGATATGGAAGAGAGAAAAGCGCTTTTGTTTGAGCCGGACGAAAAAAGCCTGAAGGCTTTTCGGGAAAACCGGGTAAAACGGGCCGGAAATATCAAAGGGGTGTTTGAACAGACTGGACGGGTTTATCTGCCAGACGGGTGCTGCCCTACGGTAACTGCCTGTGGTGGTGGCGGACAGCAGCCCAAAATTCTTCAAGTGGGAGATATTCATACCGGCTATGGTTCAAGCGGGGTTATTTATTCCCCTTTAGGAAGCAGCGGTGCGGTTTTAGCAGGGCATGACCAACCAAAGATTGTAGAAAAATGTCCAGGAGCAATCCGGGGCAGGTATGATCGGGAAGGCCGGATTGTGCAGACTTTGGAACTGGGAGAAAAAGAAGTCTGCCATACCCTTACTTCTGTGCAAAAAGATAATATCATTCTGGTACGTCAAAAGACACAGAAAGGTTATGAGGAATGTTTGGAAAATGGTGTTGTAAATCTTAGTTATCCGTCTGTGGAAAAACGGGGAAGGGTACAGGAGCATGGGGAACTCTGCCCTACGCTTACGACATCAAATGGAATACACCGCTTAGAGTCTTTGTTCCGTATCCGGAGGCTGACACCTTTAGAATGCTTCCGGCTTATGGGCTTTTCCGATGCGGATTTTTGGAAAGCAAAAGAAGCAGGCATAAGCAACAGCCAGCTTTACAAACAGGCAGGAAATTCCATTGTTGTTGATGTGCTGTACTATATTTTTCTGAAACTATACAAAGCCATGCCATATCTGTTTGAGGATATCCGGCTTTCTTCCTTTTTCAGTGGGATTGGAGCTTTTGAAAAGGCATTGGAGCGTTTGGAAGAACAGGTAAACCAATAATTTCATAAGAGAAACCCAAAGCGGCAAATGGTCCATAGAGAGTCTTCCCATACTTGTTGGAAAGAGAGAAATTGCGGAAGAAGAAGCAGCTTGCAAGGAGTCTGTACAAAAGGCGTTGATAGCAGAATGGAAGAACTGCTGTCACATCAGACACAGGAGGCTGGCAGATTTGCTAACAGAACTGGGGTTTTGTTAGCAGAAATAGAAGTAGGAAGTGGAAAAACCGATAGCAGATGTTTGGAACTGCTATCGGTTTTTCCCTATATGGAACGCAGGTCTGCTATCAGTATCTGCGTTGTGCTATCTATTTTATCCGGGGTATTAGGGGGTGCCCCCTAACAAGATGGGATTTTTGTACGGTAAAATCCGTATCTTGCAGAGGACTGGCATAGCCAGTCCGGACGCCGGGAAGTTATACAGTGACCGATAGCAGGTCTTAGGAGTTGACAGCAGATAGCGTTGAAGTAGAAATCGGTAGATGAAATCTGTGATAAAGATAAGGAAAGGGGGAGCATGAAAAAAGAAACAATGAAATGTAGAAAAGAAATCCGGCTGTATCGGTGGGAGCTGGAAGAGTTACAAAAACAGGCAGAAAAGATGGGGCTTTCTGATTCCCAGTATCTTCGTATGCTGATTACCAACCGTCCCAGGGATTACCCGGAAATCCGCAAGGAACTGGAACGCATGAACCAGGAAATCAACCGGATTGGTGTAAACATCAACCAGATTACCCATAACAATAACAGCGCCCTTTATTCCAGGGAAGATAAACACCGTCTGTATGTGTTTTTGAAGCAGATAAAAACACTGGTAAGCCAGGTGCAGGAAAGGCTGTAGGTTATGGCAATTACAAAGTGCCTGCACATGAAACAGGCAAAAACGGGTTATCCGGCAAAACATCTGGCAAACGGTCTTCGCTATATTATGAACCCGGAGAAAACAGAACATGGCCGCTATGTCTGTGGACATAACTGTATTCCTGAACAGGCATTATCCCAGATGGTAGATACTAAACGTCATTTTGGAAAGCTGGATAAAAGGCAGGGCTACCATTTCATTCTTTCGTTTGAGGAAGATGAGGTTTCGGAAGAAGAAGCCTTCCAAGTGGTAGGAGAGTTTGTGGCAGAATTTCTTGGGAAGGATTTTGAAGCGGTTTATGCAGTCCATAATGATACGGACCATATTCATGGGCACATTATTTTTAATTCAGTACGCTGTACTACGGGATATAAATACGATTATAAAAACGGGGATTGGGAAAACAGTATCCAGCCTCTGACCAACCGGATATGCAGGGAGCATGGTTTATCTGTGCTGGAGCTGGAAGAAGTAAAGGAAAAACGCAAACAAAAAGGACAGGAAGAAAAATCTCTTTCTGAACGGGACAGGCGGATCAGAAGAGATGTGGACCAGGCATTACAGGACGCAGGTTCTTATGAGGAGTTTCTTGAAAATCTTTTCAGCATGGGATATGAGTTGCGGGGGAGAAAGCACCTTTCTGTTCGGGAACCCGGAGCAGGAAGGGCAAGACGGCTTGACCAGCTAGGGGAAGAATATACAGAGGAAAGGCTTCGGCAGCGTTTTGGACGCCTTCCAATCCCGGAAATGACCGGAGAGGAGATACCGGTAGAATGGACGTATGTGTTTATCCCATACCGGGAGCGGCATTTGACCAGATACCAGAAGGAACGTTTTCTTCGCAGGTACCGGCAGGGGAAACCAATGGCAGACTCTAAAACCTGGAAATACAGGGCAGCAATCCATGAATTGAAAAAATTGCAGGAGGAATTTGATTTTCTGGCAGCTTATCGCATACAGGATAAGGCGCAGTTGAAAGCCATTTCTGATGCAACAAAGGAACAGCTTTGGGAAAACAGCAGGGCAAGAAAGCAGCTACGAAAAGAAATGGTTCCTTATGAGGAAATGCTTCTGCTTCTCAATAAGCTGCAGGAAAAACAGATGGAAGCAGAACTTTATCAGGAAGGGTATCAGGAATTTTTTCAAGACCACCAGACATACCAAAACCTTCTTGGGCAGTTAAAAGAAATGGGATATTCCTTGTCTGAGGCAGAACAGACAGACGCTTATTTCTTTGAGAAAGAGGAGCGTTTGCGGATCGAACGGAAAAAAATCTTAAAAGAAAAAAGGATTGCAGAGCGTCTGCGTGAAAAAGCAGAAGAAAAAGAAAAGTTGGAAGCACAGCAGAAGGAAAAGAATAGGAAACCGTCTGCGAGGGGCAGAGGAAAAGGAGGGTAAATGACAGTAGAAGGACAACGGTATCTGGAAGAATGCCGGAAAGTTTTAAAAGAGGAACAGATAGACGCAGTTTCTATGGGGCTGGATTTTGGTCTTCCTGTTTCGGATATCCAGAAGGTAGTTAAGAGCAACCAGGAAGCCCCGGTGATGAAAGCAATCATCATAGGGCTTATGGAAGGGATTGGGGAAATCGACTTTTTATGTGAAGGAAATTATAACCAGTTCCAGGTACGGGAAATCGTAGAGGGCTTAAAAAACGGGCTGGATCTGGAAGAGGTGAAAACCTATGCCGGAAATGAACTGCCGGCCAGTCGTATGCGGACTATGCGGATACAACTGGAAGAGTCAAAGGCAAAAAAAGAGGTTCCGAAAGATGAAGAAATGCGTTCTTATATGAAAAATCTTATGGGGATCATGGAACAATCCATTCAGCAGTTTCGGGAAAGCAATGACCGTTTTACAGCCTTGTCCTCTCTGGTAAAGGAGCATGTTGTTGAAGAGAAAAACCAGGAGATCAAAGACCTGTATGAGAACCTGCAATACAAAGATAAAAACATACAGGAATTAAAAGAAAAGCTGGCAAAGAAAGAGCAGGAAATTCAGGATCTGAAAAAAGAAGCAGAAAAACACAGGGAAAAGACAGAAGCTGCTTCCAGGGAAACAAAAGTGGTATTGGAAGAAAAAAGCATACAAACAGCAGAAGGGCTGCAAAAAAGTAAGCGCCGGATGCTTGGGATTGCCATGCTTGGGAAAAAAGTACCGAAAAGTGTTGTGGAGAAGATCCTGGAATATAACCTGTCCGCAGAGCAGTTGGAAGAAATCCGCCAGTGCGTAGAAAGCGGGCTGGCAGATGCAGAAATCCTGCAGGTGATGGAGAACAGCCCTTCACCGGAGAGAATGAAAAAAATGCGGGAAATTATCCTTTTGATGCGGAAACGGAAGGCGGGTGTGTAAATGGCAGAACTTGAACATGTGGTAAAAACATTTTCCCTTTTGGAAGCTGCCGAAAAGGAACAGCCCTTTCTTACCAGGGAGCAGAAACAGGATTTGTACCGTATTGCTTTTCATAAGGAGTCTATGGAAGAGGTAGAAAAAATTATTTTGCAGTTACAGGCGCCTCATGCAGGAAAGGAAGAAAAAGAGCGTATCCTTTCCCATTACCTTGAACCGTTTTTTCAGGTTCCGGAAAATATTTTGCAGATTGAGAATTATATTTTTCAGCTTCAATATATGACCTATGAAAAGGAAAAAGCAAACCACATGCTGGAGGCTCTACTTAAAACAGGAAAATATCCAGTATGACCTGGAAGCCATGCTTACAGAAGGAAAAATAAAGGCGGCTGTTCCAGTAAAAAAGGACAGGGCAATGGGATAGGAGGGAGAGCATGAGTGAAATACAAGATGCGGCGCAGATTATTAAAGTTTCCTCTTGAAGGCGCAGAAATCATTCTGAAAATGGGAAATACAGGCTGGCAGTTTGTAAAAGATATTTGTGCGGTATTTAAAAAAGTTCTGGATCAGGAAAAACTGTCAGGGAAAACTTCTGTACAAAAGCTCCTGAAAATGGGAGGCGATTTACAGGTTTTCCGTTTTGAAACAAAAGACCTGGAGCGGGTAAAAGCCCTGGCAAATAAGTATGGGATTTTATATTCCATTTTGCCGGATTTAAATGAGAAGGACGGTATGAGTGAAATTTTGTTCCATTCCCAGGCAGCGCCCCGTATTCAGTCCATGATGGCAAAAATTGAACATTCCAATATTGGGACGTTAGATGAATACTATGAAAATGCAGAGCCGGATAAGGTAGAGCAGTTGGTAGAAGAAGTAAAAAAGCCTGCCCTGCCGGAGTCGAAGGAGTGTGAACTGGTTGCGCGGGAGCTGGCGGAAAACCAGGTGGAGAAGATCAGTGATGTCCGTTCCCGTCTGAATATGACCTGGCTTCAGATCTGGCCGATTATCTGCTACATGGAAGAACAGGGGATTTTGGAGAAAGGGAAGGAAGGTACGGTGACACTGACCAGGACACCGGAACAGGTTGAAGAATTGGTAGATTCCCAGCAGTGGAAACAGTTGTTTGGGGAAGAGGAAGCCAAAAGACGCAGCACTGGAAGCAGCCAGGAAACAGAAGAAAAGATGCAGGTCATTCGGCGTATCCAAAAGGAGAAACGGAACAATCCAGGTGTGAATGCCATTACCATAGACCAGAAGCTGGTATATGAAGAAACAGAGCATCATATCAAAACCAGGATTCCGTACCGTAAGAATGAATTTATCTGGCTGGATAAATCGGAAATTAGCTGGATTAATGACCATAAGACGATTTTTGCAGGATTGGAAAAGAAGAAGGAGTATGCAATTTTAGACCTGGAGGACCGTTTTCTTAGAAAAACTTCGGGGGAAGATTTATATAGGGAAAGCTATGACCCGGTACACAGGGAACGCGCCAGACAGGAGCAGGAAAAGATACGCAGAAGAAGGGAGCAGAATTACAGGAAGGCACAACAGAACCTGGAAGCAGGGAGAAGAACCATACAGGGGCAAAGGAGGTAGAGAACCGGAGCAATTCAGAAAAAGAAGAAACAGTCCTGGGGCATGTATCTTATTGGTGGCATAGCTTCCGGCTATGGAGGTTATCTCTTGAACGTGTGTTATCAGCCCGGAAAGGATATCAATTATTTTTTAAACCGTCTGGATCAGGTGATGGTAGCCCCGTTTGCCAATTATTGGAACGAAACTTCCTTAAAAGCAATCATTTTGGGGATTTTTGTATATGTGATTGGTATGGTCATGTATGTCACCAGCCGGAAAAACTATATGCCGGGACAGGAATTTGGTACCGCTGTTTTTGCAGATCCGAAAAAAGTGGCAAAGCAGTTTGCGGATAAAGATGAACACAATAACCTGATCTTATCCCAGAATGTCAGGCTGTCCATGAATACCAGAAAGACCAGGAGAAACCTAAATGTCCTGGTAATCGGAGGAAGCGGCGCTGGAAAAACCTTGTTCATGGTGAAACCCAATCTCCTTCAGTTAAGCAGGGCTTCCCAGATCATTACAGATCCCAAAGGGGAGATTTTAAGATGCTGCGGAGGTATGCTGAAAGCGCATGGATACCGGATACGGGTGCTGAACCTGGTGGAAATGGAGCAGTCTAACGGATATAATCCATTCCGCTATATCCGCTCTGAAACAGATATTGTAAAACTGGTTACCAACCTGATCAATAATACCACACCGAAAAACGCACAGCCCAGTGATCCATTCTGGGAGAAAGCCGAGTCTTTGTACTTGCAGGCCATTTTTCTTTATGTGTGGCAGGAGTGTGAAATGGAGAAAAGGAATTTCCGTATGGTTCTGCATCTTTTGAATGAGGCGGAAGTCCATGCAGACGGTTCCCCTTCTGATTTAGACCGGCGTTTCCGCAGACTGGAGAGAAAAAAGGGAAGCAATCACCCTGCTTTAATCCAGTATAATAAAGTGGTCCGGGGTGCCGGAGATACGGTAAGGAGTATCATCATTTCCGCAAATGCAAGGCTGGGATTGTTACAGAACCCACAAATTTTGCGGATTCTGGATCATGATGAAATGGAGATTGAGGAGATTGGGCTTGGTGTTGACGGGGACAGAAACCGGAAGACTGCACTTTTTTGTGTAACGCCGGATTCGGATAAGAGTTATGCCTTTTTAATTGGTATGCTTTATTCCCAGATTTTCCAGGAATTGTATTACCAGGCAGACTTCCATTACAATGGAAAACTTCCCATTAACGTCAATTTTATGCTGGACGAATTTGCCAACGTGCCATTGCCAGATGACTACTGCAGCCTCCTTAGTACCATGCGTTCCAGGAATATTTCATGTACCATTTTTATCCAAAACCTTGCCCAGATCAAGGCTTTGTTTGAGAAAACCTGGGAAACCATACCGGGTAATTGTGATTCTCTGGTATATCTTGGTGGGAATGAACAGTCCACGCATAAGTATATCAGTGAGTCCCTGGGAAAAGGAACCATTGATAAAAAAAGCAGTGGGGAAACCAAAGGCCGGCAAGGGAGCAGTTCCCGGAATTATGATGTGCTGGGGCGTGAGCTTTTGACACCGGACGAAACCCGAAAGCTGGATAACTCAGAGTGTATTTTGTTAATCAGGGGTTGTGATCCTATTATTGATAAGAAATACAATACTTTTGCACACTCCAGATTTTCGGAAACAGAAGATGGCGGGGCTGCGCCTTATATCCATGACAGAATGGCTGCCCAAAAACAGGCGGTACAGATTTTAAGTGAAGAATCCCTGGATTATTATAAGAAGAAAAAGGAACAGGGAGAAGATGTTCAGATTGTGGAACTGTCTTTTGATGAAATTTTTTCTTATGAGCCTATTCCTAAGAAGATTTTTTCGGAGGAAGAGCTGAAAGAGAACCAGAAGAAGAGAACGGTAGAGGAGGTGAGGCCGCCGAAGAAAACGGAAAAACCGGTACAGACAGAGGAAGAAAAACTTTCTGAATTATTGGAAAGCCATGTTTATAATGAGGAACAGTTGGGAGAAATCATGCTTGCCATTGGTGCTGGAATTTCGTATGATAAAATCCTTCAAATGGCAGATACAAAAAACAGTGCTGAAAAGATGAAGGAAATCCGTAAAAAATTTACAAAAGAAACAGCCTCGGATTAAAGAAGGCAGATTTTTGGAAACCTGTAGTTTTTGCATTACGCAGGGCAGGTTTTCAAAAATCTGTCTTTTTGCGTAATGCGGTATTAATCACATGAAAAGGAGTAAAAAGATATGAAGATCAAAGAGGTTATCAGAAAGAAACAGAACCGCTTGAAAAAATCTCTACTGGGAGTCCTGGCAGTAAGCGCTGCCACTGTTTCCCTGTTCCCCCAGACTGTCATGGCTTCCGGGGTAAGTGACGTAACACAGCCGCTTATGAATTTAAAGACACTGGTGATCAGTATTATCGGTGCGGTGGGTGTGATTATCCTGGCAAAAAACGTGATGGAATTTGCACAGGCTTACCAACAGCAGGACAGTTCTTCTATGAACAGTGCCATTAAAGGAATTGTTGCAGGGCTTATTATGGCAGCCATTTCCTCCGTTCTTACTTTCCTGGGAATTAGCTAAAACCATTCTTCTTTTTGAGATAAGCAGATAAGAAGAGAGGTGAAGTGATGTTTAATTTAGGAGAGGCGATCCTTGCACTTTTGGAAATCGTGTTTGGATTTTGGAATAACCAGGTCAGCCTCGTATTTGAACTTTTAGGACAGTCCCCTACCGGGTTCAAAGGAGGCGGGCCCTGGGGGATCATTGAAGGGATTGAACCCCTTTTTGTTGGGATAGGCTCTGCCCTGGTAGTCCTTTTTTTCGTCATTGGGTTTTGTGCAGAGTCGGTAGATATCCGGGAAGAAATCCGGTTTGAAGCAATCCTCCGTATGTTTATCCGGGTTGCCATTGCACAGTGGCTGGTATCTTATAACATTACCATTATGAAAGCCCTGTTTACTTCCTGTGGAAACCTGGTGGGGCATTTGGGGCAAAACCAGAGTGTGGAGTTATCCATTGACCCGGCGCAGGCAGAAGTGATCAAAGATTTGGGATTTGGAACCAGTATCGTGTTCCTGATACTTGCTGTTTTCCTGTCTTTAATCGTTATTATCTGTGGTTTCTTCCTGCTGTACAATGTTTATTTCCGCTTTTTGAAAATTATGGTAATTGTACCTTTTGGGGCGATTGCCAGCAGTACCCTGGCTGGAAACCGGGGGCTTAGCAATACCTTTGTAGCCTATATGAAATATTTTATCAGTGTCGTTTTTGAGGCAGTCACAATGGCGCTGGCAATTCTTTTGTGTAACCAGTTTATTTCCTCCGGACTTCCGACCTTTACCGGAGATTATGAGGACTGGGCCAAAACCCTGATTTATTTGGGGGAAATGACCTTTACGGTTGCGCTGACGGTAGGCACTGTAAAAGGAGCGCAGAACCTGACTTCCAGGGCACTGGGATTGTAGGAGGAAAGGATTGTGCAGGAAAAAGGGATACAGATGACACTATTTGAATATTTTCAGGACGCAGAATGCTTCAGCCTTAAAGAAGCAGTGGCTTGTGTAGAACAGGTAAAAGAGGTAAAAGAACCCAGTATCCGGGCAAGAATTTATGAGGGAATAGAAAAGGGGCTTTTTTCCAGGATAGCCAAAGGAGTCTATACGGTTACCAAAGAACAGGACGGAGAAGAGGTAACTTGTATGCTGGTTCAGGGAAATGGCAGGGATTTGAGCTTTTTAAAAGATAACAGTATAGATGCCATTATTACAGACCATGCTTATGACCTGAAAAAAAGCCTGAAAGGGGGAAACCGGGATTTTGCCGCCTATGAATGTTTTCAATATACGCAGGAAGACTTTGATGAAAAATACCGGGTGTTGAAAAAAGGGTGTTTTCTGGTAGAGTTCATGCCGGAAGAAAATGGGGAAAATTATGAATACCTCTATCAGATGAAAAAAATGGCGAAAGAAGCAGGACTTGAATATTATGCAAAAGTCGCCTGGAAAAAAGGAAATTTCGTTGCCAATACGGGAAGAAAATCTAAAAATACGGAAGAGATTGCATTTTTTACGAAAGGAAAAGCCAGGAATTTACGCCCAGATGCGAAAAAGGATAAGGCGGAGCCAGGAATATCCCACTATATGTCAGGCGCCAGGGGAATGCTTCCAACGGTCTTTGACATTGAACCGCCAGGGAAAAACTCCCGTATTCATCAGGCAGAAAAACCAGTGCAACTTTTGCAGCAGATCCTTGGATTTGTAACAGAAGAAAAGGAGTGGGTACTGGATCAGTTTGCAGGTTCGTTTTCCCTGGGGGAAGCAGCACTTTTAAATGAACGGAATGCAATCTGCATTGAAATTAATGAAGAATATTTTGAAAAGGGAAAAGAAAGGCTTCTGTCTGCAAAGAGCAGGAGCCGGTAAGAAGGGAGGATATGTAAATGGAACAGGAAGAAAAACTCAGCCTGGATTTTGGCAATGGGGAGATCTATGAGGTCTGGCTGGAAGTTGCAACTTATCCGGCTGATAAAAACATCAAAGTTTGTGTGTTTACGGAAAAAGAGGAAGAGATATGGAAACTTTTTGAATTGACCACAGATATGGGAATTCCGCTGGAAAAGAACCAGACCTTTTTGCTCCCAGGCTATGATCTGGAGCAGATCGTAGAATTTATCAAAAAAAACGGGCTTGGACAGTTAAAAGAAGAAATTTGCTGTTCTGGTTGTATGGAATATCCACTGTTTGAATTTCAGGAAGAAACTTTAAAGAAATTGGACCCGGAGGGATATGCAGCCTATGAGCAGGCATACCAGGAACGGGGAGAAGTAAAAAATCCAGAATTTCAAAAGGAAATCAAAACAGCAGATTTTCAATGGGCGTATGAAACCGAAGAACTGGCATTGCGGGTAGATTATTACGCAATGAACCAGAACCTTTATGTGGAACTGTATAGTAAGGAAGATGGGGCGTGGGAACCGTTTTCAGATTTGACCGTAAACCTTCCCGGATATTGCCTGGAACCTGGAACTGCCTGTATCAGCGGTGATTTTAGTAAGGAAAATATCCAATTTATTCAGGAGCATGGACTGGGAACTTTGCTTCCCTGGAAGGCACAATCCGGTATGGGGCAGTACGCGGTGGTGAAATTTCATCTGGAGGAGCTGCGTAAGTTTGACCAGGCTGGGGTTGCCGCCTTTTGCAATCAACATGGATTACAGAAAACCATGCAGGAAGAGCGAAGACAGAGCAGATAAAAAACAGATACAGGAGGTTATGTATGGAGATTGAATTAAGTGAGGACCTACAGCATTATAAAGAATCCCTGGTTCTAGGACTTACAGCAAAACAGTTTTTGTTTTCGGCATTGGCATTGGGCGTAGGAACTGGGATTGTCCTGCTTTTGTATGAAAAAATCGGGATTACTTTGAGCTGTTATGTGGCAACCCCTTTTGTTGTACCTCTGGCACTGACTGGGTTTTATAACTATCATGGGCTGACATTCTGGCAGTTTGCAGGGAAGATGATTTATTTTTCCTTTTTTAACCGCCCTTTGGTGTATGGCTCTACGGAATCGGTGCAGGAACTGAAACAGATTTATATGGAAACCCGTCAGGAAGAAGAACGGGAAGTACAGCAAAGGAAAAAGGAACATAAAAAAGAGAAGAAAGGTGGTGATGTCAACGTGGTGAAAAAGAAGGCAATCCGTATGGGAATTGTAACGGTAGTGATGATTGTACTTGGTGCGGCAGCAGCGGTGTGGTATAAGATGTACCGTTGACCAGAATATTCAATCAAGGCGTGAAATAGCGCCTGCTCTCCATTTCAGGAGAGGGATACACAGACATGTAGCGGCAGATGGAAGCTGCTGTGTTTGTGGTCCCATCTGCCTGAAAGGAGGAAATTAGAGATTGTCAATTTTTTCAGATAAGTTTGACCAGTTAAAAAAAGCAGATAAAGCAGTAAAATCCCCGAAATATCTTCAGGAAGTCATGGGGATTGGGAGAATTGCAGAAAATGGCATTTTTGAAGTAGGGAAGGGGATATATTCCAGGACATACCGTTTTTTGGATATTAACTATGTAACCGCAGGTGCAGAAGAACAGATGCGGATTTTAAAGCAGTATTGTAAGACGGTAAATGCCATTGATATATATTTTCTTATTACCATTTTTAATCGGAATAAAAATATGCAGGATTTCCGGGAGCATGTACTTTTCCAGGAAAAAGGAGATGGTTTTAACTGGCTGCGTGGAAGTTATAATCAGATTATTGAAAAGCGCATTGTAGATGGAAGGCAGGGGATTGAGCAGGAAAAACTGCTGACTGTATGTGTAGAACGGAAATCCTACGAACAGGCAAAAGCATTTTTTGCCACTTTTGAAGCTACCTTAAAACAGAACTTTGGAGAACTTGGTTCCTGCATTGAAGAATTAAATGCAGAAGAGCGGCTGCGGGTACTTTTCAATTTTTACCGTATAGGGGAAGAAGAACAATTCTCCTTTGATTTCAGACAGGCGTTAAAAAAGGGCGGTGATCCTAAAAATGATATTTCACCAGGGTATATGCAGTTTTACCCAGGTTATTTTGAAACGGAACGGAAAAAATGCAGGGCATTATTCATTAAAAAATATCCGTCTTCTTTATCGGATACCTTTTTAAATGAGATTACCAGTCTTCCGGTTCATAGCATCACTACAATCTGCATTGTACCAGTACCAAAAGAACTGGCAAATAAGGTTCTTCAGAAGAAATATCTGGGCATTGAAAATGATATTTTAAAGCAGCAGAGAGTCCGTAATAAAAATAACGACTTTTCCAGTGACATTTCTCATATCAAGAAAGTCCAGAAGGAGAAGATTGTAAATCTTATGGACGACGTGCGGGAAAATGACCAGAACCTGTTTTATACAGGGGTTAATTTCTTGATCATGGCAGAGGACAAGAAGGAGTTAGACAGTGTAACCGAAACCATTAAAAATATCGGCAATGGACGCATGTGCCAGATTGAAACCCACTATTATCAGCAGAGGGAAGCTATGAATACCATACTTCCAGTGGGAAACCGGCAGATCAGCACAATGCGGACCATGCTCACCAGGGATATTGCAGCCCTTCTTCCCTTTAATGTACAGGAATTAAACGAAAAGTCCGGCGTCTGCTATGGCATTAACCAGGTTTCTCATAACCTTTGCATTGGAAACCGGAAAAAACTGGCAAATGGAAATGGAATGGTATTCGGTGTCCCCGGCTCCGGAAAATCCTATTTCAGTAAGTCGGAAATGCTGCAGGTGTTCTTAGGAACAGATGATGATATTATCTGTATCGATCCGACACTGGAATATTTTGATATTGCAGAAGCCCTGGGAAACCAGGCGGCAATCATTAACCTGTCTACCTATACAAAGAATTACATCAATCCTTTGGAGATGGATGTCTGGGCGCTGGATTTAAACGATTCCCAGGGATATATCCGAGATAAAGGGGAATTTATGCTGGGGCTGTGTGAACAATGTTACGGGGATAATCTAAACAGCCGCCATAAATCCATTATAGACCGTTGTGTACGAAAGCTGTATATCGACATTGCAAAGGCAAGGGAAAAGCATATCCCTACCATGTCAGAATTTTATGAGTTATTGTTGGAGCAGCCAGAAGAAGAGGCAAAGGACATTGCTTTATCGTTGGAGCTGTTTGTAAATGGCTCTTTAAATATTTTCAATAACCATACCAATGTGAATGTACAGGCAAGGTTCATTGTCTATGGTACCAGGGACCTGGGGAAAGAGCTGGGAGCCATTTCCACTCTGGTCATGCTGGAAAATATCAGTGCCAGGATTGCAGAAAACGCAAAGAAAGGAAGGGCAACCTGGCTTTATATAGATGAGTTCCATACGGTTCTTGACCGGGAGTATAGTGCGAAATTTTTGTTCAGCCTCTGGAAAAAAGTGAGGAAGCAAGGGGGACTATGCACAGGAATCACCCAAAATTTGGTTGATATGCTGCAGAACTATACAGCCATGACCATGCTGGGGAACAGTGAGTTTATTGCCCTGTTAAAGCAGTCCAATGTAGACAGTCAGGAATTATCCACTGCAGCAGGAATTCCAGAAGCACAATTAAAATATGTAGATAATTCTCCTTCCGGTACGGGGATCATTAAGTATGGAAATACCTGTATTCCATTTGATAACCGTATGGAAAAAGAAGCCAATCCGCTGTATGCGCTTTTCAATACCAACCTTCACGAAAAGGCGTTGCAGACAAAGCAGGAGTAATGTAATCTGAAAGGAACTTTTTCTTTTATCTGTAAAGGAAAAGGTATGACAGACGAGAAAAAATTAGGCAACAGCAAAAATTATAAGTCGGTAAAGTAGAAAAAGGATAGGACAAAAAGAGTGCAGTTCTTTTATCAGGCACTCTTTTTGTATATCATGGGAAAGGTGGCAGAATGGCTGAAACATATCAAATAGAAATGAATTTAGAACAGTTGGAAAGACTTTTAAAAAATCTGCCGGAGGGAATTATGCTGGAGATTTGTTTTGGAAAGGAAGAACATGGAGAAGACACATAAAATAGATGTGGTAAGTATACGCCTGGTGGAAGAACCTCCTCTATACAGTAGTAAAGAATTAAAAAATCCCTGTGATGTGGCAGAACTCTTTCAGGATTTTTTAAAAGATTGTGACCGGGAAATGTTCTGTATTTTAAACCTTCGGACAAAAAACCAGGTTATTAATGTCAACGTAGTAGGTATGGGAACGTTAAATAGTGTACTGGTTCACCCAAGAGAAGTATTCAAATCTGCGATTTTATCCAATGCCAGCAGTATCATTTTGGCACATAACCACCCTTCCGGTGATCCAGAACCAAGCAGGCATGATATAGAAGTGACAAAGCGATTGGCAGAAGCCGGCAATCTTATGGGGATTGAGGTGTTGGATCATATCGTGGTGGCTGAGAACCGGTATTTTAGTTTCAGGGAAGAAAACATACTGCCAGAATACTTTCAAATGGAAGAAGTAGCAGCAGAGCAATCTCTTCCTTATGTAAAGAGTGAGAAAGAGAAGGTACATTAATTATTGCAACAGTGAAATACATTGACTGGTTTTGACAGAACATGTATAATAAAATAAGAAACAGAAAATAAAAGTAGCTAAATAGACAAATATCGTCAAAGTGTAAACATAAAATTCTTGACGAACAGGTTGTATTATGCTATAATCCCAAATCTTGAAGGAGTATACATGGCAAAGAAAAAAGTTTATGCTGTAAAAAAGGGTAAGCAAACCGGTTTGTTTTATTCATGGAATGAGTGTAAAGAGTCGGTAAGTGGATATCCGGGAGCAGAGTATAAAGGTTTTGAAACAGAAGAGGAAGCGAAAAACTATTTAGAGAATAGGATACAAGAAATTAAAAAAGTAGATATAGAAGAGAACACAACAAACCAGTTAGTTGTATATGTAGATGGTAGTTTTGATGAGAAAATAGGAAAATATGCTTTTGGGTGTATTATTCTTACACCAAGAGGAGAAACTATTAGAGAATCAGGAAATGGAAATGAACCGGACTCTTTAGCAATTAGAAATGTTGCTGGTGAAATGCTTGGTGCTATGTATGCAGTACAATGGGCAATTAAGAATGGTTATCATAACTTAGAACTTCGTTATGATTATGAAGGAATTGAAAAGTGGGCTCAAGGAGAATGGAAGGCAAAGAATACACTTACTCAGAAATATGCAAATTTTATGAAGAGTAAATCAGATATTCTAAAAATTTCTTATCAAAAGGTAAAAGCTCATTCTGGAGATCATTATAATGAAGAAGCAGATAAATTAGCCAAAGCTGCTTTAACAGAAGGTAATGGGATTCCTAAAGTTAAAAGAGGCGATTTTTGGTTTACAGTTGAGGGAATTTCAGATGAAGATTTGTCAACAGTTATAGCACTTGCTGTTGATGAAATTGGAAAAGACAATCTAATTATAGATGAAAAAAAGATTGCTCATGGAAAAGCAGTTTCTTTAAAATGTAACAAAAGTAAAGATAGAGTAGTTGTGACACATTATCAAAAGCATAATAAAGTAGTAATGCAAGGAAGACCAGAAGTGTTATTTTCTACTATTATTGGATATATTACTGAATTAATAGAAGTAGAAGAAATTCCTAAAATTTTTAATGACACATATAATCTTAACATAGATAAAGACGAGGTTCGCTCTGAATTTCAGTTTTATATGCCAAATGCTTATGATAAGCTACCGTCTAAGAAAATGGAAAGATCTCTTCATCAGGCTGTGTATAATTTAAAGGTCACAGATGATATGTTTGATGGAACATATTTGGCTCAGCCGGCAATTCGTGTTGTAGAAGCACAATTAAAAATAGCATTAATAGAATGTGGTATTATACCAAATGCGCAGTACATCAAAGAAAATCATTTTGATATGTTTGATAAAATAGGTGTAAAATATAAGCTGAAACCAGAGAGATATGGAAATGCAAAGCCTGAGCAGGTAAAGTATATTGGAAATATTTATACGTTTTATAACAGCAATCGCCATCCAATAGAACATTGGGATGACCCTACAGCACCAATTGATACTACAAAGATGCTGGATATAAAAGGTGCTCATGATTTGATTAAAAGAGCATTGGCGATTATTGATGAATATTATGAAGTGATTTAGAAATTAGGAGAAAGGAGTAAGTTAGATGAATAACTTTGATATGATTGTGATAAGTGAAGAAAAAGAAAATATTCTTGTGGTTATGAAGACTAGCGAGCCTCCTTTTGATTACCTTGCAGAGATTGAGGCTTCGCTAAGGGAAAAACACTATATCGGTGTAGTAATGATTGATGAATTGCTACATAGTGGGAATACGGAAGAACGGTTTATTCAGGGATACTTTGATGGTGCCCGGTTTGACAGTGGGCAATTTGCCTTTGAGCTTGTTCCGAAAAAGAGCAAATTAAGGGAACCTGTTTGTTTTTACTTGCATCAAGACAGGGAAAGCCTTGAATATTCTATTTTAACGACCAGACAGCAGAAGCTGATTGAGCATGGCTGTATCATTTAAAAAGAAAATAAGAAGTAACACAAAGAGCATTATCGCTAAAAACGGTAGTGCTTTTTTTGTGCATAAAAAGGAGGTATTGCTACGTTGGAAAAAGGTGAGATGGGCGAGAATGCCACCGGACGTTTGACAACGTATTATGTGGCAGAATGTATGGAATTTAACCGCTATGGAGAATACAGGGAGGATATCCACAGTGCAGAAGAGGCAGTAAAGATCTATCAGAGTATTCCTTCTGAAAGGTTGAATGCAGGAAAAGGAATTGGGCTTCATGTGGAGGAAGAAGATGGTATTCCATTGGAATTTTCCCTGGTTTATAACGGGGAGTTGGATGTGGATCTTTTGAGAGATATCTATGATCAAAACCAATACCCAGAGGTTTTTATAGCTGCCAGGGAACTGAGTGCTTATCTTCCGGAAACAAAAGTCATTGATACCAAAGGGCTTTTAACAGAGAAAACCTTGGAGGCTACTGTTTTTGCAGATGAAATGATTAAACTGGAAAAAAATCTTGACCCTGATTTTTACCATACCTTTTATCCGAAAGAAGCAGAACATAAGGAAGCTATTATATGGAAAGCCTTATGTCAAGACGGAAAAGAGGAATACAGCAGGTGGCTGGGAAGCAAGATATTTGAGCAGAAATCAGAGTTGAAAGAACAGGCAGACAAGCTAAAGACAACACTGGAACAGGTAAAACTTATTCCGCCGGTGGACTTGAAACCCTTTGTGTATGTGCGGATCAGTGAACACCCGGACATTCCATTGGAAGAAGCCATGCCATTAAATCAAGCGGTAGAATTGTTCGGAAAGCTGGATCAGGCAGGCAGTGGAAGAGAAAAGATATGGCAGGTTATTACAAAACACATTTTGAAATCTGTTTTCTCTCAGAGGGGGAAGTCATGTCTTATACCGGGCGCCAGGATTTTGGTGACGGGGAAGGAAATCTGCTGGATCATGTAAAAGCATTTGCAGATTATTATCTCCATACAGAAGAAGGGCAGAAGCTTATGAAACAGACCGCCAGGACAACAGAAGAATGGGAACATGAACAACAGCAAATGAGATGGGTACTGGAGGAGATGCTTCCTACCCTTCAGTATTTCTGCAACCTGGAAAAACTGGAAACAGCGGTTCTGGAAGAACAGGAAATAGAAAAGAAAGTCCCTTTACTGACGCAGGGGGACGCATCACGAAAAGCATATCAGGAAGCCATGCTTGCCTATATCCGGGAAAGCAGGATTGCATTAAATACAGGGAAGGAGCTGCCTTGTATGCCGGATATCCGGGATTTTGCAACTGCCTGTCCGGATAAATCATACAAAGAACAGGTTATGGAAGAGATACGACAGGAAGCAGAGTCATACGGTATGACCGTAGAAGCGTATGCAGCAAATGGATATGAGCCGCCAAAAAGGGGCGGCAGATAAAGATTGCGGAAAGGAGGCGGAGTTTTGGCCATGTAAAAGATATCTTCCCTCCTGAAAAAAATTGGATTTAGAAAAAACAGCAATAGAACGTATCCGCACTGCCAGCCAGATGTCCCTGCAACATTATGGGCTTCCTTTGGTAGTGACGGACAGTGGAGGAAAAGACAGCGCCGTATGCAGGGAACTGGTACGGCGTTCCGGCGTGCCATTTGAACTGATGCACAACCTGACTACTGCAGATGCCCCACAGACTATTT
>NZ_JBWJVQ010000177.1:0-17411 GCF_056339875.1 Blautia sp. ZXY-1-C6 | reverse complement strand
CCAGTGAAGTTCAGAAGTCTTACTGATTTCCTTATACAGTATCAGAACTGCATCTTCTGTAAAGCCCAGATGATTGACCTGCTGTCAAGGTTTGATGAAGTAAAGAATCCTGAAACCAGAGCCAAGAATCACAAGAAAAGATACGGCATTGAGTATTTCAGCAAGATGGATGTAGAGTACGCTGTTGCAGAGATTAAAAGAGCAGCAGAAAAATTCTTTGAGGGTACAGAAATGAACCTTTTTGAAAAAAGTTGAACCTCCACTTTTAATAAATATAGCTTCAAAAACTAATGATTAAGATGTCGTCCTGATGTCTTAATATGTTAGACATTATACTTACTATACTAATACTAAGAAAGGAATGATTCTTATTATGAAAAAGAATGATTTTATCTACAGTGGTAGTGCATTGTACAGAATCTCTAAGATAGAGAACAACCTAGTCAAGGTAGTACCTACTTCCAGAAAGATGACCTGTTCTCTTGCTTCCAGAACCTATCATCAGTCACAGCTTGAAGATTTAGGCTACAAAATAAGAGGTGATCTGCTATGATGAAGAAGCCTACTACCAAAAAACTCCCGGAGAAGCAGGTTGCGAGAACAGTTACAGCTAAAGGCAAGCCGTTTATGAAACTCTTCTCTGATGAAAAATTCTACCAATATCCAAGATACACCAACGTCTTTGTTTCTCAGTACGGAAACGTCATTTCTACTACAGGAACAGTTCCGCATCTGTTAACACCTCAGCTTGCACCCAACAACTACTTATACGTATCTCCTTGTAAAAAAGGAAAGAAGAAAAAATTTTATATTCACAGACTGGTAGCAGAGGTTTGGTGTCAGAAACCAGACTTTGAAATTCCAAACTGTCCTCTCCAAGTTCATCACAAATTAAAAGTACTCAGGAACTCAACGATAGACGTTAACTTTGCTATGAACTTAGAGTATTTGTACAGGCCGCATCACAAGGCTATAGAACACATAACGAGTTATCAAGTGCAAAGACCAACAGGAAAATGGTTTTATCTCCCAGATGTTCACGCAATAGCAGAATACTATAATACTTCTACTTATTCCATCTATCAACTTCTCACTCATTCCCCTAAAGAAATCAAAGGTAACTATGAAATTTATGAATCAGACAATATCAAAATCAAAGTAGGAAAAGAAAAATAACTATGACATTTTATACAATAACAGACCGAGTAGAAGAAGATATGCAGTGGCTTAATGATACCAAAGAGTTTCCGCTTGATTATTCCAAATGTTAAGGAGGTTCCTATGGATTATGAATTACATTTAGCAGGCTTAGAAATAGAAATCACAAGAGACTGCAATCTTAACTGCCCTCACTGTATGCGCTACGAGCCAGATGAGCCAATGGATGCCTACAGGGGTACAGTTATAGCCCCTGAGGTTATAGATGCCTTATTTGACCGCTACAGACACATAGAACTCCTATTATTGACAGGTGGCGAGCCTATGTTACATCCAGAGATAATTACTTATATAGTCGATAAGATTATAGAAAAGCAAGTCTACGTGGAACAGATACAGGTTATCACTAACGGTACAATAGCAAGCAAAGAAGCCGTTACAGCATTAAATAAGGCATACGAGTATATTACTGAGAACTGTGTTGACTGGGAGTACCCAGTTCATATAGGAATCAGCACAGACTACCATGATAACCAAAGTTCAATACAGACTGTATACAACTTCTACAAACAACAATGTAAGTTTGATGTCAGATTACATCAAGTCGATTTATCTGATGCAAAGCAATTATCACTTACGTACTCTGGCAGGGCTAAAACTTTAACCAATATAAATGAACATCTTGACCCTATCAATCATAAAATCTGTACAACCGCAGACGGAAAAGTTCTGTGTATGCTAGACTTGACTCTCACTGGAAATTTTGTTCTGGCTACTCAGCATTCGTTCCAAGATGCAGACAATCCAGAAAATATCCTCTGTCCTGTAGACGGAAATCTCTTACTTGCTATCATGCAATGGAACTATAATCATCCTCTGAACTGTGAAGAAGTTAAAGTAAAAGCATGGACGCAACATACTCTTGATACAGGAAATTATTTTGGCAAAAAAGCCACAACTCACGATTATGAAATCTGCAAACAATCCCTTGAATACTACAATGACACAGAAATATACAGAAAAGAAGTCCATGAACAGTTTCCTGCACTGTACCCGGATGATATAGAAAATATCTCTAATATGTCAGAAGAACAATCTTATCTCTGCTGTCAAATTCAAGCTACACTTCTACAGAGGATGCGCTCCTCTACACCTATTGATACATCTTGTTGGTGTACCTGTCCTAAGAAAGAATCACAAAATTAAAACTACAGGCAAGGGCTGTTTTCAGTCCTTGCCCTTACAAAGGAGAAATTAATATAGATACTACAATTTCATTTATTTCATTTCAATATTTGCTGAAAAATGGTATAATAGATACAGCGGATGTGCTGGAAAAAGCACAAGAAATGAAAAAACAAGAATTAATAAATATGAACCCGTGGGAAATGTATCAGGGAAAAGATTCCTGCTGGTACGTGTACCTCCCGTCTGAAAATGACTCTCAGAAGAGAGGAAAAAGAGTTAAGAGAAAAGATAAGAAAGATTTAGAGAATTTCTTAGCTGATTACTGGAAAGAAAAATCTTTTAATCCTACTGTCGAAGAAGTTTTTAATGAATGGAATGACCGAAGATGTAATTTAGGCAATATAGCCCAGTCAACCCATGAAAGAAATCAGCAAACATTCAACAGACACTACACCGACTTCGGAAAAAGAAAGATTAAATCTTTGGAGCCGCGCGATATTCAAGACTTTCTTGAAAGTGAAATCGGACAAAAAGAGCTGACTTCCAAGGCATTCTCAAATCTGAAATCTATTACTGTCGGATTTCTAAAGTATGCCAAAAGAGAACAGTATATTTCTTTCAATGTTAAAGAGACAGTGGATGATCTGGACGTGAGAGACAGCACCTTCAAAAAGACTGTCAAGGAAGATTATGAAGAAGTATTTGATGAACTGGAACTTCCGAAGTTTACAAAATATCTTGCTGAGAATGCTGATATTGCGAACCTAGGAATCATGCTCATGTTAGTAACAGGCATTCGTGTCGGTGAACTGGCGGCGTTAAAATGGGATGACTATGACGGAAACGGCTTGAAAATTCGCAGAACAGAAACCAGATACCAAGTGAAAAAAGGACTGAATGCCTACGAGATTAAAGATTTTCCGAAAACGGCAGCAGGAGCAAGATATGTTATTATTCCTGAGGATTGTTTGTGGATAATGAAGAAACTCAAAGCTATGAATCCCTTTACAGAATTTATCTTTATGAAAAAGGGCAAGCGTCTGACTACTGTATCATTCAGAAACAGGCAATATAGAATCTGCAAGAAAATTGGATGCTATCCAAAATCACCTCACAAGCTGAGAAAAACTTACGCTTCTCTTCTCTCTGATTACAACGTAGACCCTAAAATGACAATCGAACAGATGGGACATACAAATATTTCCTGTACACAAGGACATTATTTCAGGAATAGGAAGAGTCTCAGTACAAAAACTGCAATTCTGAGCAGTATCCCGGAACTGCAAATTGCACAAAAAAAATAATCAGAACCTATGTCCTGATTATCTTGAGTAACTTTTTGAGTAACTTTGATTTACTGGCACCTCACAAACCCAGTAAATAAGCCATTCTTAGCAAGCTGATGACGGGAATTGAACCCGTGACCCCTTCCTTACCAAGGAAGTGCTCTACCTCTGAGCCACATCAGCATTGTGTCGGATTTACCGCTCACATCTAAATATACTATCAGAACTTGTTTGTATTGTCAATCCCTATTTTTAACTTTTTGATTTTTATTTTTGGGTTTTATACAGATATCTTTCTATTTTTGATATTGCTCCAACTGCTCTCTGATCTTGATTCGGATACGCTGTAATGCATTATCTATGGATTTGGGTGTTTTTCCCATGATCCGGGCAATCTCTCCGTATCCGTTTCCTGCCAGATAATATTCAAGAACCTGGTTCTCCATTGGACTTAACGTTGCTGTTATCTCCTGCTCCAGATCCTGGACATTCTCCTGGTCAATAATGATAGACTCCGGGTTCTCTCCCCAGTTATCTCCAAGATGTTCTTCATTTTCCCCATCCTGTTCGCTGAGGGAAATATAGGAATTCAGTGGCTGGTGCTTCTGCCTGTTGGAACTCTGGATGGCGTTGTAGATCTGTCTGTCCACACATATACTGGCAAAGGTCTGGAATGCAGCATCCCTGTCCGGCTGGTAATCGCGGACTGCCTTAAACAGTCCGATCATGCCTTCCTGTATCAGGTCATCGTTCTCCCCGCCTATCAGGAACATGGTCCTTGCTTTCTTGCGGACCATGTTCTTGTATTTTTCCATCAGATAGTCGAGGATTTCTGATTCCCCGTTTTTGAAACGGGAAATTAATTCTTCATCTTTAATTCCGTCATACTGTTTCATCAATTTAACCCTTCCGTTTTTCTGAAAATCTCTATCATTCGCCCAGAGGGCTTCTTATAGCATAACAATATTGTGGAATAATTTTCTGCTGCAAAAATTCCTCTTAATAATCGCTGCACATCCTCACGAAGCCTTTATCTCAGACTGAGATAAACTTATTTCTTCTGCAGTCTCTGACGTACAATCTCATATCCAAGTACTCCGGCTGCCACAGATGCATTGAGGGAATCAATGTCACCCTTCATAGGAATAGATGCCACGAAATCACACTTCTCACGGATCAGTCTGCTTACACCTTCACCTTCATTGCCGATCACTACGCCGATCGGACCTGTCAGGTTAAGGTTGTACATGGTTTCGCCACCCATATCTGCACATACAAACCACATACCCTGTTCTTTCAGTTCATCGATGGTATGTCCCAGATTGATAACCTTTGCAACAGGGGTATAGTTTAATGCACCTGCTGAAGTCTTGGCAACTGTGGATGTCAGTCCAACTGCTCTCCTCTTGGGAATGATCACCCCATGTGCACCTGCAAGGTTTGCTGTACGGATGATCGCACCAAGATTATGAGGATCCTCAATATTATCCAGGATAAAGATAAACGGATCTTCTCCTTTTTCCTTTGCCTTCGCAAGAATATCTTCTACACTTGCATATTCATAGGCTGCCACCTGAGCGATTACGCCCTGATGTGCGCCTGTCTCGCTTAACTGATCCAGACGTTCTTTTGCCACATAGTTAATAATCGTATCTTTTTTTCTTGCCTCTCTGGCAATAGTGCGGACCGGTCCGTCCTGGCATCCGTCCAGGATAAAAAGCTTATCTACACATTTGCCGGAACGAAACGCTTCCAGAACCGCATTGCGTCCTTCTATCTGTTCACTCATATCTTATCCTCTCCAATCCCTGCACGGACCAGTTCTATGATCCTGCTGAAATCATCTTTTAAATATAAATAGCCCATCAGAGCTTCAAATCCTGTTGCCCTGCGGTAGTCTGCCATGGTTGCATGTTTAGCCATTGTAGGAGAATGAGCATTCCTTCCTCTTCTGTAAACGCTGTGTTCCTCCTCTGTAAGCATGGGCTCGATTACTTCCATCATGGAAGACTGAGTTCCTGCCTTAACCAGACTGCTGGCTTTTCTGTGAAGCTGATTTACCGGACAGTTGCCTTTTTTTACAAGGATCGTGCGGATCACCAGTTCATAGACGCCATCTCCGATATACGCCAATGTCAGCGGAGAATAGGTTCGCAAGTCTTTATCTTCCAAATGAAACAACTGATGAAGCATGCCTTTCAAACTACTCAAATTCTCTTCATTAAGTCCGTTTGTTTCACTCATATCATTTAAGCTCGTTTCCATTTTACTCCCTCGCGGGTATCCTTAAGGATGATTCCCTTAGCCAGAAGCTCATCTCTGATCTCATCTGCTCTTGCGAAATTCTTTGCTTTTCTTGCTTCCTGACGCTCTGCGATCAGGTCTTCGATTTCTTTATCAAGGATTTCTTCTGTTTTCACAGCCTTCAGACCAAGTACATCGCATAATTTCACCATTGTGTCAAGAAGTGCTCCTGCAAATTCTGCGGAACTTGCCTCTGATACATTTGTATTTGCAAATTTAACCAGTTCAAAGATTGCTGCCAGTGCATCTGCTGTGTTGAAATCATCATCCATAGCTTCTTCAAATTTCTTTACGAATTCCTGTGCCTGTGCAAGCAGTTCTTTCTCTGCATCTGTTGCTGTGTCTGTCTGTGCTGCTGCTTTTCTGTCCTTTAAGTTTGCTGCTGCATCTGTGATACGCTCTAATGCATTCTTTGCAGCTTCCATCAGATCTGCGCTGAAATTCAACGGACTTCTGTAATGTGCGTTCAGCATGAAGAAACGAAGCACCTGCAGGTCATACTGTTCACTGATTTCACGAACAGTACGGAAGTTTCCAAGAGACTTGGACATTTTTCTGTTATCAATATTTAAGAATGCATTGTGCATCCAGTATTTTGCAAAGATTTTGTCGTTGCAGCATTCACTCTGTGCGATCTCGTTCTCATGGTGAGGAAAGATCAGGTCTTCTCCGCCTGCATGGATATCAATCTCATCACCAAGGTATTTTTTCGCCATAACAGAACACTCAATATGCCATCCCGGACGTCCGTCACACCATGGTGAAGGCCAGGATGGTTCTCCCTCTTTCTTCGGTTTCCAGAGAACAAAATCCAGTGGATCTTCTTTCTGGTCTTCACCGGATACCTGCAGAGAACGGAAGCCGGACTGCAGATCATCCAGGTTCTTGTGCGAAAGTTTGCCATATTCTTTGAACTTCTTAACTCTGAAATAAACAGTACCGTCTGCTGCCGGATAAGCATATCCCTTATCAACCAGAGTCTGGATCATACTGATCATTCCGTCGATTTCCTGTGTTGCCTGTGGATTGGTTGTGGCAGGTTTTACATTCATGCCATCCATATCTTTCTTACACTCTGCAATATAACGCTCGGAAATTTCCTGTGCGCTTACGCCCTCTTCGATTGCTTTCTTGATGATCTTGTCATCTACGTCTGTAAAATTGGAAACATAGTTTACTTCATATCCTTTGTATTCCATATATCGGCGTACGGTATCGAAGATGATCATCGGACGTGCATTTCCGATATGGATCAGGTTGTATACAGTCGGACCGCAGACATACATACGAACTTTTCCCTCTTCAAGAGGTACGAATTCTTCTTTTCTACGTGTCAGTGTGTTAAAAAGTTTCATGTTTTATTCCTCCAGTTTTCTCTATCATTAACTCTCTTTTCTTTCATTAAGAAGACAGATCGCCTGAGATGCAATTCCTTCTTCTCTTCCCGTAAATCCCAGTTTTTCCTCTGTAGTGGCCTTAATGTTCAGCTGAGACTCATTGATTCCCATTGCTTTTGCCATATTGGCTCTCATCTGTGGAATATGAGGTGCCATCTTTGGTTTCTGTGCAATGATCGTTGCATCTATATTTCCGATCTCATAATGGTGCTCTCTCAAAAGCTTCGTCACATGTTCCAGCAGCAGAATACTGGAAATTCCTTTATATGCAGGGTCTGTATCCGGAAAATGTTTTCCGATATCGCCCAGTGCAGCAGCTCCCAGAAGTGCATCCATAACTGCATGGATCAGTACATCTGCATCTGAATGTCCCAGGAGACCTTTTTCCCAGTCTATCTTCACACCACCCAGAATCAGATCTCTATCTTCGGTCAGTCTGTGTACATCATATCCCATTCCAACACGCATAATCATTCTCCTCTTATATCCAGCATCTTGCTGATTCTCAATAAGCTTAACCGTCTCCTTGTATAAGGAGCAAGTCTGAGGCTTGGCAAAACAGCCGATTCATCGAGTCCGATATCATAAACGGTTTTCGCGCATCCGGCTTTCTCCAGCAAATGGAACATAGTCTGTTCACTGGGAAGCTCATCAATAATCTCCTCTATCCCGTTCAGGCATTTTTCCAGATGCTGGGGTGAAATAGTTTCTAACAATTCCGGCTCATTTTCTTTTCTTATTTCTTCCAGAAGTCCTTTTTTTCCAAAAGTTTCTTTCAGAAGCTCCTCGTCCTCATTCTCATAGGGTTTTGCGTGACATCTTCCCTGTGTGATGGCTGCAGCGATACGCTTGTATTCTTCCAGTACAAGAAATGCTGCTACAGAAACCTTCTCTCCGTGGAGTGCATCCAGCGGACCATTGATCACTTCCATATCCCACAGATGTGTGACCTGGTGCTCTGCACAGGACGCAGGCCTTGAATTACCGATCATCTGCATTGCAAGTCCGGAAAGAATCAATGCATACATAAGCTGTTCGCATTCATCTTCCTCTCCCTCTGTAATATCCTGAATCGAAGATTTCACAGTTTTTAACGCTTTCTCTTCCAGCTTTACAGTTTCGCGGCAAAAATACTCTCCGGTGACCAGGTTCGCGATCTTCCAGTCTGCAAGACAGATGTATTTCGCCATCAGGTCTGAAATCCCGGCTGCAGTCAGGCGCTGTGGTGCTTTTGAAAAAATATCTGTATCTGCATATACACAGATCGGAGCTACTGAAGGCACAGTCTTCTTTACTCCATCCAGAGTCATTGCTGCTACTGTTGTTACAAATCCATCTCCACTTGCTGCGGTAGGCACTGAAATGAAAGGTACTTTGTAATTATGTGCAATATAACGGCTGATATCATGGATCGTGCCTGCTCCTACTGCAAGGATCAGGTCAATATCCTCTTCCATGTTGTTCTCCACAATTTTTATTGCATGCCGGTCTGCCTGAAGTCCCTCTGCATCCAGAACAAGTACCTGGCACCTGTCATAGATATCCTCCATAAGTTCCTCTGTTGCCGCATAGGTATTGGTGTCGCAGATGACCAGCGGGGATATGTACTCTCTGAGCATTCCCTCTGACATCTCTTCTTCAAGCTTCTCCACAGCTCCGGCTTCTATCAAAATCTCTTTCACTGCAATCTGGTGTTCCCTGCCGCAGCTGCAAGGTCGGGCAAAATCGTCCGCATCAACTCGCATTTAAATTCTTCCTCCTGACTTTCCTGAATCAAGCGGATAAAATCATCCGTTTGACTATCTGCTCATAATTGAATAGTTGTTTCACAGCCTGATTCGGTTAAACTTTTTTCTATAGGCATAGTTCGTTGGTATTATACATGATTTTCCTGTAAAAATCAATCATTCCGCGCAGGTCTGGCGGCTACAGGTTCAAATAATTATATACAATCTTTGAAATATTCTGTATGTTCGTCACCGCCGTACTCTCCGGGCAGTTTTCAGACATCACACATAGGATATAAGTTGTCTTTTCGCCATAGACAATTGCGATATCGTGCTGATCCTGGTCTGTCTCGCCGGTCTTGTTGGCAGATTTTATTCCATCCGGAAGTCCCTGGGGGATTTTCCAGGTGTTTTCCTGATTTGACAGAAGATTTAACATTTCTTCTGACGCCTCTTTGCTGACACATTCCCTCTTGTAGATTTTTTCAAGCAGAGTGCCGCAATCTTTTACAGAAGTCATGTTTCTGCCACCCAGACTCTCCTGTGCGGATGCTGCAGGATGGAGGGTGTGCTGCACACTTGTCTCTGTATAGCCCTCTTTTTCCAGATATTTGTTAATATCCTCCGCACCTTTTTTGAAATCAAGGGAATCTGTCTGAAGCTTCACCAGTTCATTGCAGGATTCATTGTCACTGACTGTGATCATATTCCACAGCAGGTCATTTAATTTTACATCTACAGTTTTTGTATCTGCAGTATTTAATTTCTTTGCCTCATCTGCCTTTACCTGCTCCATGTCCTCATAGGTCTTTGCCATTACAAAGGCTTTGATTAGACTTGCAGAATAAAGGGAAGTATCATTGATCAGGATTTCCTTTTCTTCATTAAGGTCTTTCACATAAACACTCCAGGTTCCCTGATATCCGGACAGCATCTTCTCAAGCTGAGGCTTCAGATTATCCATCCCAAGATCATCCATATTCACGATCTTTCCCGTATCATCCACAATAAAACCATCATCCGTCACTGTGCTTTCCTGAAGCAGGGCACCATTTGTACCGCCAAAATAATAGCTTCCGTCAAAATTCATTTCATAACAGTCCATCTCAAGTGAATAGATACCTGGCTCGGTTACCAGTCTGCCATTTTCATCAAAATAATAATATCCATTCAGAGTAATCCCGTCTATTGCCAGATTGTCAATATACCTTACCTGCGGTGCTGCTGACAGACGCCCCAGATTGTTCACAAAGTAATATCCGTCAAATTTCTCTGCCTCCTGGGTATTCTGTGTATCAGCTTCCTCATCTGTCTTATCCCCAAACACTGCAACACCTTTCAGATGCTCCATATGAGGACTGCAGGCTTTGAATTTCCCATCTGCATCATGGTAATAATATCCGTCAAATACAGTTCCGTCTATCTCATAATCCTGAAAATAATGGATCTCCGCCTGGGTACTTCCGGCGCCATTCACATCCAGACAGTAAAATCCGTCACTCTTCATCATATATTTGCCACTTCCGTCTCCCATGGGCTGAATCTGTGCCTGCCCGGTGACAGATGCAAGGCTCTGCTGTGCAGCCATAACAGGAACCGGCAAAGCCAGTGCCATGGAAATGGCTCCGGCCAGACTTCCGGCTATGATATAACTTTTAATATAATATTTCGCTGTTTGTCTATTTTTTCTCATGCAAAACTCCTTTTACGGTTTCTTTTCACATCCCATTCACAGTAAGCAAAGTATATATTGTTTTATTCAGGATAGCAAGATTTTTATCTTTTTTCCAGCAAAGACCAGAATCTCAGTATCAGTGTTCAGTTCTTTTCTCTGATCCTGTTCCAGAAGCTTCCCAGCTGTTCTTCCACAGTATTTAAAGTACAGTTTCCCCTGTCAGACCATTCAGCAGGAAACAGATTCCTGTAATCTTTTCCTGTAAATCTCTCGTCCAGCAGAAGTATGATCCCTGTGTCCTCCTGGGTTCTGATCACACGCCCGGCTGACTGCAGCACCTTATTCATCCCCGGATATCTGTATGCATAATCAAATCCATTCACACCCTTTTTATCATAATATTGCCTGAGGATCTCCCTTTCTGTTCCAATCTGAGGAAGACCAGTCCCTATGATGATTGCTCCGATCAGCTTCTCTCCCATCAGATCAATCCCCTCTGAAAAAATCCCGCCCATTACGCAAAATCCTACCAGCGTTCCCTCTGCTGCAGAAAATTCCTCCAGAAATTCCTCTTTCTCCCTTTCATTCATTCCCGATGTCTGCGAAATACAACGAACCCATTCCGCTGAAAACTCATTCTCATACACCTCCAGAACATCTTCCATAAATTTATAAGAAGGAAAGAATACCATATAATTTCCTTTTCTTGTCCATACAGTTCTGGCAATGTAAGATGCGATCCTGTGATATTCCTCATATCCTCTTCTGGTATACCTGCTGCTCACATCCCGTCCTGTGAGAATGCACCTGTTCTCCTGCCTGAAAGGAGAAGTCACATAAATCCCATAGTCATCCTTTCTGGTGCTTAAAAGTGCACGGTAATAATCCATGGGAAGCAGAGTCGCAGAAAAGAACACCGCACTTTTTCCCTTTTCCAGACATCTATGAATATTTGCTGCAGGATTTACACAGAAAAGCCGCAAAATCACCTTTCCCCCTTCTCCCATTTCTGTATAAACCACATAATTTTCATCCAGAAGTTCATCAATGTTCAGGAAATCTCTCACACAGAAGTAAAATTCCAGCAGCTGCTCCGGAAGTTCCTTTCCATGAAGTTCCTCCAGGAGCTTATCCATCTCCCCCATCACCTGAAGCATTCCCAGAGAAACTGCTCCGGGATTTGGCAGGATTTCGTACTCTGTACACTCCTTTTCCAGAGTTCGAAGCTGTCTGTTCACTTTTTCCAGTGCTCGCACCAGACCTTTGCTGTAATCCCCGGCCAGTCTCTTCGCCTCCAGTACATCCGCTCTATCCACATGAGCACTGTACATTTCCCTTCCCCTGTCCACCAGATTGTGAGCTTCATCGATCAGAAAAATGTATTCTCCGGAAGTACCCTCCCCGAAAAATCTTTTCAGATAAACATTGGGATCAAATACATAATTATAATCACAGATCACAGCGTCCACCCAGACTGCCAGATCCAGGCACATTTCAAAGGGACACACCTGCCATTTCTTCGCATATTCCAGCAGAGTATCCCTGTCATAGCTGTCCTGCGTGGTCCACAGTTCAAAAACAGCATCATTCACTCTGTCCAGATGTCCTCTCGCCCACAGACAGTTCTCAGGATTGCATTCTGTTTTATCGCAGAAGCACAGCTTTTCCTTCGCGGTAATAGTTATCACTTTAAATTTCAGTCCATGCTCCTTTAATATGGAGAAAGCTTCTTCAGCCACAGTCCTGGTAATGGTCTTTGCTGTAAGATAGAAAATATTTTCCCCTAATCCTGCACCAACTGCTCTCACTGCCGGAAAGATCGTGGACATGGTCTTTCCTACTCCTGTAGGTGCCTGGACAAAAATCTGTCTTTCTGTGGATATAGTGTGATATACACCGGATACGATTTTTCGCTGTCCCTCACGATATTCAAAAGGGAACTCCAGATCACTCATGGACACATTCCGTTCTTTTTTCCATGCAAGCTGGTATGCGATCCATTTATGATACCTGTCCAGAAGCTTCTGGTACCACAGCCCGAGTTCTTCCAGCGTATATTCCTCTCTGAAAAACTTAAGCTCCTCTGTGTCCAGATTCCCATATGTCATCTGCACTCCGATCTTCTCTGCTTTCTGTTCCTGCGCATAGATCCAGGCATAACACATTGCCTGTGCGCGGTGAACCTCTACAGGCTTCTCCAACTGACTGACATCTGCATAGACACCCTTGATCTCATCGATCCAGCACTGTCCATCCTCTGTAAAAATTCCGTCAGCCCTGCCCTCTACCTGGATACTTACATCTTCATATTCTGTTTTATATTTAAGAGAGACCTCCGCTCTGTAATGGCTTCCCATCCTGCCCTGTATTTTTCTGTGCAGTCTGCTGCCCTTCTGCATTGCTTCTCTGTCAGAAGATCCTCCCCGGTTGTCAAGATCCCCGCTTCTTAATATAAACTCCACCAGATTTCTGACGGAAATACGAACCACCGGCTTATCCATATCAAAACACCTCACGCAACAATAGCTATCAAATAGTTACCCAACATCGTCCGTTCATTATAACACAGAATTCATCATCATGTAAAAACTCCTGAATTGTCAAGCGGATATTCGCAATCCGCTTCGCTACGCGGCTCTACACCGAATAACTGCTCCGCAGTTTATCAGAAGGAGCTTGCACTCCTCCTGATACAAGCAAGTCCCCACCCACTGCTTATTGCTTTTCGCAATTGAAGCAGTGGGTGGAGACTTACTTGATTCGGTTAAAAAGCCGCCAGAAATCTCTATGCTGATTTCTGACGGCCCATTATTTTGTTTATCTTATAATTGGTAAAAATCATATCCACCAATTGCTCCGCTGTGAAGGAGCTCCTGCAATTCTCAATTAGATCTGGGTAATTACAAAGATATCATAAATTGCCTTTACCGCAGTCTCAAAATCTCTGTTCTCCACACCGATAATGATATTCAGCTCACTGGAGCCCTGATCGATCATCTTCACATTTACATTTGCATGGGCAAGTGCTGAGAAGATTCTTCCTGCTGTACCTCTGGTGGATTTCATACCACGTCCTACAACAGCGATCAGTGCAAGGTCAGATTCCATTTCTACGAAATCCGGCTGTACTGCACGATGAATTCCGGCAATTACCTGCTGTTCCTTTTCTTCGAATTCATCCTGATGTACATATACAGTCATTGTATCGATTCCTGATGGAACGTGCTCAAAGCTGATTCCCTGATCTTCGAATACCTGAAGTACCTTACGTCCGAAACCAACCTCACTGTTCATCATGGATTTCTCAATATTGATAGAACAGAATCCCTTCTTACCTGCAATACCTGTAATTGTAAATTTCGGCTTCTTGCATGTACTCTCAACAATAAAAGTACCCTTGTCTTCCGGTCTGTTTGTGTTTTTGATATTGATCGGAATTCCCTCTTTACGAACCGGGAAGATCGCATCTTCATGAAGAACAGTTGCACCCATATAAGAAAGCTCTCTGAGTTCTCTGTAGGTAATGCTCTCGATTACTTCCGGATTTTTAACAATACGTGGGTCTGTTACCAGGAAACCGGAAACATCTGTCCAGTTTTCATAGAGGTCTGCCTTAATAGCCTTTGCCACAAGAGAACCGGTTACATCAGAACCTCCTCTGGAGAAAGTTTTAACTTTTCCATCTTCACCAGCGCCATAAAATCCAGGGATAACGGCACGCTCACATTTTGCCAGCTTTTTGGACAGAAGTCTGTCTGTCTTCTCGGCATCCAGGTTTCCGTTCTTATCAAAGCGGATCACATCTGCTGCATCAACAAATTCATAACCCAGATATGCTGCCATCACCTTACCATTGAGAAATTCTCCTCTGGATGCTGCATAATCTGTGCCAGCCTGTGCCCTGAAATCAGCTTCGATCTGAACAAATTCGTCTTCCAGAGAAAGATCAAGGTTCAGTCCACGGATGATTTCATAATATCTTCCCTTGATTTCCTGCAGGATCGGTATGAAATCCTCCCCTTCAACTGCAGTATTATAACATTTATAAAGTAAATCTGTAACCTTTGTATCTCCGTCAAATCTCTTTCCGGGAGCGGACGGAACCACATAACGTCTGCTCTCATCACTTCTGATGATCTCCCCTACTTTCTGAAACTGTTCTGCATTTGCCAGAGAACTTCCTCCGAATTTAACAATTTTCTTCATTTTTCCTGCTCCTCATATGTCACTAAATATTTTCAGACCGATCTCCCATCAGTCTTTGTCACTCTACCAACATAAAGTCTGTTTAATATTGTATTGAATAAACGCCAATTTTGCAAGCCTTTCTTACAGAAATATCCGAAAATGGTTATTTTCCACAATCTGCCGAAGATTCCTGCTGTTTTTTTACAAATTCTGTCACATTATAAACACGAAGGATATCTCCATCCACCCGAAAATGAATATCCTTCTCTCCAAAAGGCATTCCGTAAGACCGTTCCGGATCATTCTGATAGGCAGGAGGGGATCATCTGCAAGCACTGCGATCAGAGCCTCTCTGCTTTCCCCGGGTATTCTTTCCAGAAGCTCCTGGGGAAATTCTACATTCAGATGATGATCTTTGGAATATTCGGTAAAACTTCCTGTTGCTTCCGGATGGCAATCCGCATAAGGAATATATGGTTTAATATCGAAAATCGGTGTTCCATTCATCAGATCTGCACCTTCTACATAGAGTACAGGGCTGTCCGGCTCATCCAGAGCTACTTTCTCAAGCTTCACACAGGATAATCCTATGGAATTGGGACGGAAGGGAGATCTTGTGGCAAAAACTCCTTTTCTCACATTTCCCCCAAGTCTGGGCGGGCGGACAGTCGGTGACCACTTTGTCCTCTTTGCCTCCGAAAACTCCCAGATCAGCCAGATATGACTAAACTCCTCCAGGCCACGGCAGGCATCCACATTGCGATATTCCGGCTCGAATACAATTCTCGCTTTAAGCGCCCCTACACGGCCACTCTGCCTGGGAATACCGAATTTGGTTGGAAAATTATTTTCTATATGTGCGATTGGAACCATTGTATTATTCTCCTTTTGTAACTGTTCAGTACCTTCACAGTTACGAGTCAAAATCCACAAGAAAGAATCCTGCTTGCGGGATTTTGGCATGTTCATGCCAAAACACCTCGCGAGATAGTAGACTGCTGAATAGTTACGAAATATCTTTTATAATAGCAATTTTAGTATAATCAAGTCCTATCTATGTTTTTGCGAACGAGACGATTTGCGAAAGTGATATGCATATTTATGGGAAATCTCTGTTCTATATGGAATGCATATAAAATATCCATAATGACTTTGAATAAGTAAACAAGCATATCTTCTTTCCTTTTTCTTTAAAAGTTCTTTATATGGCGGATTCGGATATTTCTCGTAAAATTCATCTGAAAGGCTATAAACAGCATAGTCAATTTCCAATTTTCTTCTCCTTATATACATATAAACGAGAGGGAAAATGAACTCCCTCTCGTTATACTCTTCGCTCGGTCATATTTTATTTTACCGATGAGTCAGAACCGTCACTCATCTCATCTCTCGGTTATATTTATTTTACCGATGAGTCAGAACCGTCACTCATCTCATCATGCGAATAGAGAATTAACTCTCTATATATTGTATTATATAACATATTTTCTTAAATAGCACAATCCTATATTTTTAATTTTTCAAACACGCTCTAACATCGTTTCTGTTCACAGCAATATGCTTTCTAACACACTGGACTTGTGTGAATTTATATTATTTGATCTTAGCGCTCTTTGCTTTAGAATAGCTGCTGTATATTCTTTTACCGTTTTCGGTACGATATGCCCGCACCTTGTAATAGTATGTTTTCTTAGACGTAAGCTTCTTATTTATATAAGAAACAGTGCTTCCCTTTTTAATCGTTGATACTGCCTTATATTTACCGGATTTGGATGTGGCACGGTATACTACATACCCTTTGGCACCGCTTACCTTTTTCCATTTCAGTGTAGCCTGTTTCTTACCGGCAGTTACTGTGACAGCCGGGGTTTTCGGTTTTACTGTCTGTGCCGGAGTTGGTGTCGGTGCAATTCCATTGGTTGTTACAGAGAAGTTTTTGTCATAACTGCTTTTAATAGCACCGCCCCATTTGGTGGAAACAGCCTGTACACTGTAATAATAAGGAGTTGACGGAGAAAACGCTGTATCTGTATAGGAGAGGTCTTTGACCGTAGCAATCTTTGCGAATTTGCTTTCACCCATCTTACGTCTTAAAATAATGTAAGAATCTGCATTTTCATATTTATTCCAAGTAAGAAGAACTGTATTTCCTGCCGCCTTGCAGGTTGTGATCTCTGGCATTCCTGCTGCAAAGAGGTCTTTTGCAGTACCCTTTACAACTACATGGCACACTGCGGTTACATTCTGATCTGTTTTTACACGGATATCGGTTTCTCCTACAGAAACAGGTGTGATAACACCCTTCTGGTCTACTTTGGCAACGCCTGCATTATCAGAGGTCCATACCAGTTCCCCGCCGCTTCCCTTCGGACTGAATGTCCAGGTCAGGGTATAGGTTCCCTGATCAATTGCCAGAGTCAGCGTTTTGTCACTCAAAGCAATGCTCTGTGCCGGTGCTGTAACAGTCACGTGGCAGGTGCCTTTCGTT
>NZ_JBWJVQ010000176.1:0-5105 GCF_056339875.1 Blautia sp. ZXY-1-C6 | reverse complement strand
TGCATGCAGCAAGACAGGGTAATGCACATCTGGGACAGACAGCAGTTGTTACAGGTGCAGGATGTATTGGACTTGTTTCCATTATGTCATTAAAAGCTATGGGAGTAACAAGAATTATTGCTGTAGATGTTCAGGAAAAGCGACTTCAGAAGGCACTTGAACTTGGTGCAACGGACGTTATAAATGGAAAAGAAAAAGATACGGTGAAAGAAATTTTCCGTTTGACAGGAGGAGCAGGAGCTGATTTAACAATAGAAACAGCAGGAACAGAAATTACTACAAGACAGGCAATTAATTTCGCAAAACCTGGTTCTACAATTGTACTTGTTGGTTATTCTGCGTCAGGAGAAGAAACTTTACCTATGAGTCTTGCGTTGGATAAAGAACTGACATTTAAAACTGTTTTCCGTTATCGTCATATTTATCCTGTTGCAATTGAAGCAGTTGCAGCTGGAAGCATAAATGTAAAGGGGATTGTATCAAATGTCTGGGATTTTGATGACATTGAAAATGCAATGATTCAGAGTGTGAAAGATAAAGCGAACATTGTTAAATCAGTAATTAAGATTGGATAATAAGGAAACTTGCAGATGGAAAGAAAATACGTAATCGGATTAGATTATGGAACATTATCAGGACGGGCTATTATAGCTGACTGCAAAGATGGTACAGTTCTGGCTTCTGCAGTAAAGGAATATGATCATGGAGTCATGAGTGAATATCTTCCGGATGGAACAGAACTTACAGGTACAGGATGGGCTTTACAGAATCCAAAGGATTATATAGATGTTTTAAAATATATTATTCCAGAAGCAGTAGCACAATCGGGAGTTTCTTCAAAAGATATTATAGGAATAGGATTGGATTTTACTTCCTGTACTATGCTACCGGTAGATGAAAATAATGTTCCATTATGTTTATTAGTAAAAAACGTTTCAAGACCTCATGCATGGGTAAAATTATGGAAACATCATGGAGCTCAGAAACAGGCAGATGAAATAAATGAATTGTTAAAAAAGAGAGGCGAAATTGACAACATTCAATTTGGAGGAAAAATATCCTCTGAACTTCTTCTTCCTAAAATTTTACAGATTGTAGAAGAGGATCCTGAACTTTATGATGAGGCAGCAAGTTTTCTTGAAGTTGGGGACTGGCTTACACAGATTTTAACGAATGGTCGTAAGAGATCTGGAAATTTGGCAGGGTATAAGGCAATGTGGACGCCGGAAACAGGATATCCTTCAAAAGATTTCTTGTTGCAGTTGTCACCCAAACTGGAAAATCTGACAGAAGATAAATTGGGAGATGATATTACACTGGCAGGACAGCCAGTGGGATATCTGACAGAAGACTGGGCAAAAGAGTTGGGACTTTGTGCAGGTATACCAATAGCAACAGCAGTAATTGATTCTCATGCAGGAATGCCTGGCAGTGGTGTAAGCAAATCTGATCAGATGATGATGGTGCTTGGTACTTCCAGTGTAATGCTGGCTTTATCTGAGAATGGATATAGTAAAAATGGTGTTGTAAGTGGAATAAAAGGCGCAATTTTACCGAAAAAATATGCATTAGAATCAGGACTTGCGGCTGTTGGAGATATGTTGGGATGGTTTGTTGATAATTGTGTATCCTGGGAATATAAACAAATGGCAGATCAACAAGGTATGGATTTACATTCATGGTTAACCAGAAAAGCCGAAAAACTTTCACCAGGTGGACATGGACTGCTTGCATTAGACTGGTGGAATGGAAACAAAACTCCATACGTAGATGGACGATTGTCGGGGGTGCTTGTGGGTTGTACCTTACTTACCAAACCAGAAGAAATTTATCGTGCTCTCATTGAATCTACTGCATTTGGTACAAAAAAGATTATGCAGTTATTTGCAGAATCAGGAGTCAAAATTCATACTATAATAGCCAGCGGTGGAATTGCAGAGAAAAATTCCCTTTTAATGCAGATTTATGCAGACGTTTTGAATTGCGAAATCCACATATCAGGCACAGAACAAACGGCTGCACTTGGAGCTGCCATATATGCATCTGTTGCTGCGGGTAAAGATCTAGGTGGATATGAGACGATTCAGGAAGCAGTTGCAAACATGAGTCATTTGAAAGATATTGTTTACAAACCGAATCCCCCAATGGTAGAAAAATATGTGGAACTTTATCAGATGTATTGTAATTTAGTGGAAATGTTTAATCCTCAAAAAAATACCACTATGATTACATTAAGTCAATTGCATTAAAAGTCAGAATATCTTTGGAAAAACAGAGACAATGAAATTAAAATAAGTAATATCTAATAATTAGAAAAATCTGCAGGAGATACAATCAGGTATCTTATCTGCAGATTTTTTATCTGTTTGAGGTTATTTCATTGCATTCTTAATCGCGGCCAGCAGTTCGTCATATTCTTCGTATGCCGGGATCTCTGGATAATCTGCTTTGATCTTGTCTGTACTGCGGAAGAGAAATCCTGCCTTGCTTGCCTGGATCATACCCAGGTCATTGTAGGAATCACCGCTTGCAATGGTATCGAATCCGATAGACTGTAAAGCTTTTACAGTAGTTAACTTGGATTGTTCCACTCTCATCTTAAAGCCTGTGATCTCACCGTTGTCTGCAACTTCAAGAGTGTTGCAGAATAAGGTAGGCCTGCCAAGCTTCTCCATGAGCGGTGCTGCAAACTGTGTGAAAGTATCGCTGATCAGAATTACCTGGGAGAAAGAACGAAGTTCATCCAGGAATTCCTTTGCGCCCGGAAGCGGATCAATTTTTGCGATCACATCCTGGATCTCTTTCAGTCCGAGACCATGCTCTTTCAGAATACCAAGTCTCCAGTTCATCAGCTTATCATAGTCCGGCTCATCACGTGTGGTTTTCTTCAGCTCCGGAATTCCGCTTGCTTCTGCAAATGCGATCCAGATTTCAGGTACCAGTACGCCCTCTACGTCAAGACATGTAATATACATAATAGAAATCCTCCTTTGTGTAAAACCTCTTTATTTTTGAAAATCCTTTAATGCTTTATTTAGTGAAATCATTCTAACATATTCTGAGAGTCCTTGCAAATTTAATTTTTGGTTACTGTTCACTGGTAATATCCCGCGAGGTGTTTTTTGTGAGCGAAGGTCACCTACAGAACCTGCCACTGGCAGCTTCTTACGGATGCTTGGCAACAGAAAACCCGAGATATACCGCGCGAATTTATGCGATTAGCATAAATTAAGTTTGCGAAGCGTGTTACTGAGAACGGAGTGAACAGTAACAATTTTTGAGTAGTTCAAAAGGAGAAATAAAAACGAGTATTGACATAAAAAAACTAAAGCCATATAATAGTTAGGCAACTAATGGATAGCAACCTAACTATTATATGGCTTTGCAATAGTATGTGTACTGATTTTAGGAGGTGCGGCGAGATAGACGAGGAAATGAAACAGAAGCTGAATGAGATGTATGTAGGCAGGCTGATACATATTTTATCCCATACAATGAAACGGCATAATCCGGCAGAGGTGATGGAGAATGACGATCTGACGACCATGCAGAAGCATGTGCTGAAATTTATCCTTCTGGAAACCATGCACAGAGATCTCTATCAGAAAGATATTGAAGAGGAATTCCAGATCAGGAAACCTACAGTGACAGGGATCCTGAAGCTGATGGAGAAGAACGGTTACATTTACAGAGAGAGTGCGAAACAGGATGCACGCCTGAAACAGATCATTCCCACAGAGAAAGCAGAGAAGATCCGTCCTGCAATCTTAAAGAGTATTGAAGAAGGCGAAGCCAAAATGCTACGGGGAATTCCGAAGGAGGATGTGGAACTGTGCAAACAGGTTCTCTGGCAGATGTATGAAAACCGGAAAAAATCCTGCGATAGCAGGAATGATTTTTAACAGAAATAACGAGACATAAGGAGGACATTGACAAAGATGAATAAGAAACTTTTACGTTCAGTCCGGGAATACAAGAAGCAGTCTGTACTGGCTCCGATCCTTGTAATCCTGGAAGTACTGATGGAAGTTCTGATTCCTCTGGAGATGGCGAAGATTATCGACGTAGGTATTGCAAACGGAGATATGAGCTATATCATCCAGCGTGGAGTCATCCTTGTTGCAATGGCAATGCTTTCCCTGTTCTTCGGCGTACAGGCCGGAAATATGGCGGCAGTTGCAGCAGCAGGATATGCGAAGAATTTACGACACGATATTTTTTATAAGGTGCAGGATTTTTCCTTTAAAAATATCGACCACTTTTCAACATCAGGTCTGGTCACACGACTGACCACTGATATCACAAATGTACAGCAGGCATACATGATGAGTATTCGCCTTCTTGCCAGGGCACCGTTTATGATCATCCTGTCATGGATTATGACACTGACGATCAACAAACCGATCGCAGTGCTTTTCCTGATAGTTGTTCCTGTCCTTGGCGGTACACTAATCTTTATTGCGAAAAAGGCACATCCGCATTTCATCAAGGTCTTTGATGAATATGACAACCTGAACAATTCCGTTCAGGAGAATGTAAATGCCTCACGTGTAGTTAAGGCTTTCGTAAGAGAGGACTATGAGATTGAGAAATTCCATGGAATTTCCAGATATGTTTATAATCTGTTTACTAAAGCAGAGAAAATCGTTGCATGGAACTCACCGGTTATGATGTTTGTCATGTATACTGTAATCATTATCATTGTTGCAATTGGCGGAAGAGGTATTGTTCTCGGTGGCATGGAAACCGGTGAGCTGACAAGTATCATTGTCTACGCACTTCAGATTCTCATGTCCCTGAACATGGTAACTTTCGTGTTTGTTATGATCATGATAGCAGAAGCATCCACAGACCGTATTGTAGAGGTTCTGGATGAAGTTCCTGAGATGCAGGATAAAGCTGATGCAGTAAAGAATGTGGCAGATGGTTCCATTGACTTTAATCATGTAGATTTCAGCTATGCAGGAGAGGGAGGAAATCTTTCCCTGAAGGATGTAAATCTTCATATTAAATCCGGTCAGACAGTAGGTATCATCGGCGGAACCGGAAGTGCAAAGTCTACCCTGGTGCAGCTGATCCCCAGACTCTATGATGTCACAAAGGGT
>NZ_JBWJVQ010000175.1:0-57298 GCF_056339875.1 Blautia sp. ZXY-1-C6 | reverse complement strand
CATCCTGCCATTTATTTTGCAAAGATACAGATACTGCATACTGCAAATACACCCGCTTCTCCATAGCCTCTGCAAGCATCTCCTCAGAATTATCGATACCGATCATATCATATCCGGCATCTGCAAGCATCTCTGTCACAGTACCTGTTCCACATCCCAGCTCCAGAACCAGACCATCCCTGATCCCGTCCTGAGTCAGTGTTTCTATAATATAGTCTGCCCATTCACGATAGTTTACATTATCCATGAAAACATCATAAACACCGGCAAATCTTCCATATGATTCCATTCATCAGCCCTCATTATCTACCTGTTTTACTGTTCACAGCAACACATATTTTCTCTGCTATTCTATCACAATATCCGTTCTTATGTAAATAACAGGTTGTTCTCTGTCAGCGCAAAAAAGGACGACTGTTTTTTTTACAGCAGCCGTCCTTTTCAACTTTTCTGTTACTGATTCTTAGGCATATAGCGGACATACGCCGGTTCTCCATGATAGTAATAGTCAACGCCGTTCTCATCATAAACGTCCTCACCATTAGCAAAATCATAGGTATTTCCGTCATCATCACACCATGTACCGTCACCGTTCGGATAAATTACAAGCGGATATCCATCGGAGTTTCTGTAAATAGTTCTTGTCTGATCTGTATCATAGTCCGGATCATCTGTTCCCACAGGTGTTCCGTCTGCATAATATCCATTGGAGGAACCATCGTCATAATCATAAGATCCGTCACTGCTGCCATCAGAAGTATAGTCTGATGAACTGTAATCTGATGAACCGTCCGATGAAGTATCACTGTAAGAACCGTCTGTGCCTGCTGAAGAACTTCCATCTGATGAACTGCCGGATGCTGTTGTGTCCGTACCTGCAGCCGCTGTTCCTGTAGTTCCTGAAGTGCCGTCCGCAGTTGTACCTGCTGTAGTTCCTGAAGTTTTTCCTGTTGCTGCTGCTTTCAGTACAGAATCACCGGAAATAGTGAATGAATCAACAGAAGTCTTGATTCCTGCCAGTGCTTTCTCATCCTTTACAGAACCTGCAACACTGTAAAATTCTGTTGTATTATCTGTGAAATATTTATTTACAACATATTTATAGTCACTCTTGTCAGTGAGGTAATGAACTGTATAGCTGTAAACATTTACACCACTGACTTCCTCTGATTTATAATCCTGGATCTCAAAATCTGTACCTTCTACAAGATTATCTGCCTTTACAAGTGCAGAGGCTGTATCCTGTGAACTTGGAATGATCGCAACAGACATATCCTCCTCACCGGAACCATGCAGGATCAGGAGTTTGCCCTGTTTCGGTGACTCGAAGCTTAACATATCGTCAGAATCTGATTTATTCGCCCATGTCGCATCCGGAAGTTTAATGGATACTGCTTTGTTCTTAGATGTATAGGTAGTATTCTGGGCATTGGCCGGTGCAGGGGTAGGAGTTGCTTTCGCTGCTTTGGTTGGCTCCGGTGTAGGAGTTACCTGTACCACACTTGAATCCTCGTCACTGCCGCCTCCAAAGCTACATGCAGTCATGGAAACAGATAATACAACTGTTAAGGCCAATAACATTAGTACTCTTTTATTTTTCATAATATCCTCCTTAGAATAGGTATATAGTCTTCAGGTAATATTTAATATCAGGTCAGGAGAGGAAACCTCTCTCTGACATTATTATAACTGTTCCGTACTTTATAAAATATGGTGTCAGGGACAAAAGGTATTTTGCCACTGACATTATATATTTTACAGTTTCATTACATAGATGTCAATGTCGATTTCTCAGCCTTCTGCGATTTACATAGTCTGTTATAACGCCATTTTTCTGCTTCATCATACCATTTATCTTTTTTTCTCTGTAACTGAGAGATTACTTGTTACTGTTCACACACCACTATCCCGCGAGGTGTTTTGGCATGAATATGCCAAAATCCCGAGACATACAAGCCAAAATTCCATTGCCGCAGGCAATCTGGAATGAATTTTGGCTACGTTACTGTGAACGGAGTGAACAGTAACGATTACTTTTTTATTTTTCCACTTCATACATATGCAGTTCATGAAGGGCTCTTGTTGCAGCGATATATCTCGCCTGACGCACAAGCGGTGTCTGGTCTTTCTGCGGAAATACTGCAAATACCTGATCAAATTCCAGACCTTTTGCCAGATAGAATGTCGTAACTGTAAGACCTTTCTTAAAGCTTGTGCTGTTTCTGTCCAGATAAGACAGGCGTTCTTTTACATCAAATCCTTTTTCTCCCAGAATTTCCTTCAGAAGAAGCCACATATGTTCTGCTTCTTTCTCTGTACGCAGGACAACCGCTGCTGTTTCATATTCTTCTTCGCCGAGTTTCAGAGTTTCTGCAATCTTTTCCGCAGCATGGCTCACATCTGCAAATATTTTCTCCTCCACCGGAGCACCATGACGTTCAAAGAGTTCCATGTCTTCAATACCCGCAAGCTGATTTGCATAAGACGCAATCTCTATGGTGTTACGGTAACTCTTATTCATAATGATCTTGTGGATATCTCTCCCGAAAATCTTCGGCAGAAATTTCAGTACATCCTGCTGTTTGTCATCCATAGTCTGTGCCCGGTCACCCAAGATCGTCATTTTGCAGGAGAAAATCCTCTGCAGGATTTCATACTGAAGCCTTGAGTAATCCTGCATCTCATCTACCACCAGATGCTTGATATTGCTTCTTCCCTGCTGGCTCTGCAAACGATATTTCAGATAAAGAACAGGATAAACATCCTCATATTTCAGCTTTCTTTTCTCATAAGAAACCCGCGGAAGTCCTTTGTATCCGTTCTCTTTCAGGAACTGACTGTAGATCACATAAAGATCTCTGGTCACATACAGTTTCATGAATTTCTCACGGATCAGGTCTTTCTCATCATCCGCCAGATCACGATCCCGCAGAGTTTCCACCTCGTCAATGAAATAATCTGCAACTGCATCCATCCTTGAGAGCAGTGGAAAATCCTGGAATTTGAAATAAAATAATTCAATGATCTCTGATTCTGTCTTTACAAATCCCTTATATTCCACATCTTTAAAATTCATCAGCCGGTCTTCCAGTTCCACCAGATAGCGTTCCATAAGATTTATAAATTCCATGGACTGTTTCTCTTCTGCAAGAGAAGCTTTCTGCGGAAAACGGATTCTGCGTTCAATTTCATCATAGCGGTCTTCGCAGTCAGAAACTGTATCCCTAAGCTGCTTATAGGCAAAAAGATCAAAGCTCATTTCCTTAATATTCTCTTCTCCCAGTTCAGGAAGGATATGGGAGATATAATCGGAAAACACTCCATTTGGCGACAGGATCAGAATATTGGAAGACTTCAGATTCTGTCTGTCATGATAGAGAAGATAGGCAATCCTGTGAAGTGCCACGGAAGTCTTACCGCTCCCTGCTGCTCCCTGGATTACCATGATCCTGTCTTTTGTATTGCGGATAATAGCATTCTGCTCCTTCTGGATAGTACGAATAATGTTCTTAAGCTGTACTTCACCGTTACTTCCCAGTTCCGCTTTCAGAATCTCATCATCGATCTTCACATCGCTCTCAAATTCATAGATCATTTTTCCGTTGCGGATCTTGTACTGCCATTTGGAAGCAACCTCGCCATGGATTTCACCCATGGGAGCCTCATAAGAAGCCTGTCCTTTGTCATAGTCATAAAACAAACCGCTTACCGGAGCACGCCAGTCATATACTAATGGAATATGCCCTGCTTTCTCTGCAAAATTTCCAATTCCAATATAAAAGATCTCCGGTTCGTCCTCTCCTTCGTAAATGAAATCCACTCTTCCGAAGAATGGAGAATCTGCCATTCTGCGAAATCTCTGTTTCAGAATCAGCTGCTCTTCATTTGCGGAAATCTGGCGGAACAATGCCTGCTGATTATCATAATTCTCATAACCATACTGGTCCATCTCTGTATAATTTTCCCAGTAATACTCATGCATTCCCTCAATCTCTTTCTGGCCTTCCACCAGAGAGAGACTGATCTCTGTGATACGTTCTTTTAATTTTTCCAGCACATAGCCCAGATATTCTCTGCCGTTTTTCTTATCTGTCATATTATTGATATCCTCTGATATTTGCAACTGTTCAGTAACTTCACAGCTACAATACTCCTTATTATTGTTATCATTTTCTTCTGTTTCTATGATAAAATTTATCATTTTTCGTAAGTTAGTTTTTAATTATAACATATTACCCTCTGACAGAAAAGACTAAAATATTACTGTTCACACGCCACTATCCCGCGAGGTGTTTTGGCATGAGAATGCCAAAATCCCTCAGCCGGTATCTGTGAGATCCTATATCCACCAGATATATTCTCTTTCACAAATACCCCTGAGGGATTTATAATAACTTTATGCAGTTGCCTTATTCTCAAACTGGCTGTTATACAGGTCTGCATAGAAGCCTTTCTTAGCCAGAAGTTCTTCATGATTTCCCTGCTCGATAATGTCACCGTCTTTCATAACCAGAATCAGATCTGCATCCTTGATGGTAGAAAGTCTGTGTGCGATCACAAAGCTTGTTCTGCCCTTCATCAGATTGTCCATGGCTTTCTGGATACGCACTTCGGTTCTAGTATCTACAGATGAGGTTGCCTCATCCAGGATCAGAATCTTATTATTTGCAAGGATTGCCCTGGCAATAGTGAGAAGCTGTTTCTGTCCCTGGGAAATATTGCTGGTTTCTTCATCCAGGACCATATCATAGCCTCCCGGCTGCTGCATGATAAAGTTGTGCACATGGGCTGCCTTTGCTGCTGCGATCACCTCTTCATCTGTTGCATCCAGACGTCCGTAACGGATATTTTCCATAATGGTTCCTGAGAACAGCCAGGTATCCTGAAGCACCATTCCAAACATCTCTCTCAGACTGCTTCTGTTAAAATCTTTGATGTCATAACCATCTACCTTAATACTTCCGCCATTGAGATCATAAAATCTCATAAGCAGTTTCACCATAGTTGTCTTTCCTGCACCTGTGGGACCTACAATGGCAATCTTCTGGCCATCCTTCACATCTGCTGAGAAGTCATTGATAATGATCTTATCCGGATTGTAACCGAATTTTACGTGTTCAAACTGTACATCTCCTGTAAGAGTATTAATATCTACAGGATTCTTTTCATTCTGGCTCTCTTCCGGCTCCTCCAGGAATTCAAATACACGCTCGGAAGCTGCAGCAGAGGACTGTAACAGGTTGGTGACCTGTGCGATCTGCTGGATTGGCTGTGTAAAGTTACGGATGTACTGGAAGAAGGACTGGATATCACCGACTTCAATACTTTTTTTGATTACAAACACGCCGCCTAAGAGAGCTACCATTACATATCCAAGGTTACCTACAAACTGCATGATCGGCATCATCATTCCTGAGAAAAACTGAGATTTCCATGCAGATTCATAAAGCTTCTGATTATCTTTCTCAAATTCTTCTACTACATCATTCTCTTTGTTGAAAACCCGGACCACATTATGACCACCGAAGTTTTCTTCGATCTGACCGTTTACTTTACCCAGATAGCTCTGCTGATCCTGAAAGTATTTCTGGGAATGCTTCATGACAGTCTGGATGATAAACATGGAAACGGGCAGGATCAGAAGTGCTGCCAGAGTCATCCACACATTGATGGAAAGCATCATAATAAATACACCGATCAGGGTTGTCACTGATGTGATCAGCTGTGTCAGACTCTGGTTCAGACTCATCTGCAGAGTGTCCACATCATTGGTGATACGGGAGAGGATCTCACCGTTTGTTCTGCTCTCATAATAATTCAAAGGCAGTCTGTTGATTTTCTTTGAAATATCTTTTCTCAGATTATAGGTAACATCATTGGAGATTCCTGACATTACAAATCCCTGTACAAAGGAAAAGCATGCACTTAACACATATAATCCAAGTGTCCATAACAGGATCATCCCGATCTTTCCGAAGTCAATTTCACCGGTTCCGTTTACCTTGGCAACCAGGCCGTTAAACAGCTCTGTGGTCGCCTTACCTAAAATCTTAGGCCCTACAATACTAAACACAGTTCCCGCTACTGCAAAGATAAACATCAGTATAAAACGGAATTTATATCGTCCCATATAACGGAAAAGCTTAGCCATGGAACCCTTGAAGTCTTTCGCCTTTTCGCCGGACATCATACGTCCATGTCCTCCCATAGGACCTCTTCTTCTCTGTTCGCTCATGCCAGTTCCTCCTCTGATAACTGAGATCTTGCAATCTGCTGATATACCTCACAATTTGCCATCAGTTCCTTATGAGTTCCAATACCTGCCATATGTCCGTCGTCCAGTACAATGATCTGGTCTGCACCAAGGATAGTACTGATCCTCTGGGCAACGATTACGGTAGTTGCGTCCTTGGTGTACTCCTTCAATGCCTTTCTTAACTGACTGTCAGTCTTAAAGTCAAGGGCAGAGAAGCTGTCATCAAAGATAAAGATTTCCGGATCCTTTGCAATGGCTCTGGCAATGGACAGACGCTGTTTCTGTCCGCCCGAAACATTGGTACCTCCCTGTGATACAGGGGATTCATATTTCTCCGGTTTGGTATCAATAAATTCTGTAGCCTGTGCAACCTCTGCTGCTTCCTTTACCTGTGCATCAGTGATTTCCGGCTTACCATAGCGGATGTTTGAATCAATGGTACCTGAGAAAAGTACACCCTTCTGCGGCACATATCCCAGCTTATCACGAAGCTCTTTCTGAGTCATGTCACGGACATCCACACCATCCACTTTAACAGAACCCTTTGTCACATCATAGTATCTTGGGATCAGATTGATCAGGGTACTTTTACCACTTCCTGTACTTCCGATCACTGCAATCGTCTGACCTTTCTTTGCTTTAAAGGAAATGTCTGTCAGTACATTCTCACCTGCTTCCGGGTAAGCAAAGGATACATGTTCAAATTCGATCTCGCCTTTCACACTTTCTGACGGATGTACCGGAGTTTCCGGATCCTGAATGGAAACCTCTGTTTTCAGAACCTCATCAATACGAAGCGCTGCAACATTTGCTCTCGGGAGCATAATAGACATTGCAGTGATCATCAGGAAGGACATAATGATCTGCATTGCATACTGGATAAATGCCATAACATTACCAACCTGCATGGTTCCGTTGTCTACTGCATGGGCACCACTGTAAATAATAAGTACAGATACTCCGTTCATGATCAACATCATAATGGGCATCATAAAAGTCATACATCTGTTGACAAACAGGTTTGTTTTTGTCAGATCCAGGTTCGCTTTCTCAAAACGATCTTCCTCATGCTTCTCACGGCTGAATGCACGGATAACAGGAATACCTGTCAGAATCTCACGGGATACCAGATTCAGTCTGTCGATCAGAGTCTGTAAGATAGTGAATTTTGGCATTGCCACCTGGAACAGCACAAAGATCACAATCAGGATCAGACCAACTGCCACACCAAGGATCCATGTCATGGAAGAATCTGTGTTTAATACCTTGAGCACTCCACCAATACCAAGGATCGGCGCGTACAGAACAATGCGGAACATCATTGCCATAACCTGCTGTACCTGCTGCACATCATTGGTGCTTCGTGTGATCAGGGATGCTGTGGAGAATTTATGATATTCTCTGCTGGAAAAGCTCATAACCTTGCGGTAAATGCTGTTTCTCAGGTCATGACCAAGTCTGCCTGCCACTCTGGCCGAAATAAATGTGACGCTGATTGCTGCCAGCATGATCACCAGTGCCATGGCAAGCATTCTGATACCTGACATCAGGATGTAATGCATCTGAATGGCATCCACATCTTTTCCCAGTGCTTCATATTCTGAAGCAACAAAGGAAACACCAGCCTGTGTCACAATAGACTCCGGCATATCTTTCAGCTTCTCATCCATCTGACTCATAATCTGCTGTACTGCTTCTTCCGGCATCTGTGCCAGTGCTGTCAACGGGTCTGTTCCCTCCGGAAGGCCCATCTGTGCAGCCATTGCCTGCCCCTGCTCACTGTCTTCGGAAAAGGCAGCTACCATCATCATTGCCTTTGAGAAATCCTCATTTAAATTCTCTCTGGTTTCTTTGGAAATATCATCGTTTAATAACCAGGTATCATCTTCCTGTGTATAATTCTGTGAAACTTCCTTTTTCTGATCCTCATCCATAAAAATCTGAAGATTCTGCAGGGTTGAATCCCGAAGCTTATCCGGCACACTGTCTTCAATACCTTTCTGCTGGATACCTACATTAATGATCTTGGAGGTATAATCCGGCAGGGAAAGATCACAGTACGCCTGCAGAAACAGAAGTGCTATGATCAGGACAATGTATCCCGCTGATTTCTTCAGATATTTCATCAGTTTAATCATTGCTTGATTCCCTCTTTTCCTATTTTTAATATGTATGTCTGTTTAAACTCACGTGTCAGTTCTTTCACAGACAATATTATTTTTTATCTGAACATGCTGATACAGTTTTCTCAATCTGCTCCATCATGTATTTTTCAGTTTCTACCTGTTGACAGGTATCTCCGAAATATTATCCAGAATCTGCCCAAAAAACCTTCGTAAAAGACATAGCTCTGCTTCGCTGAAATTGCTGAACATCACTTTCTCCACAGCTTTGCTTTCCTGCTGGAGCTCCTCCACGATTTTTCTTCCGTTTTCTGTCAGATATACACGCATGATGCGTTGATCTTTATCATCACGTTTCCTGCAGACAATGTCTGCTTTCTCCAGACGCTGGATACTTACATTTACAGTGGGCGGTGTTACACCCATCCACTCTGCAATCTCCTTCTGGCTGCAGCCGTTATGTCTGTATACGATCATAATGATCGGCATCTGTCCCTGTTGGATACCGATTTCCCGTATACGCTGCATACATCTCATACCATATTGGCGGTTGATCTCCATAAAGAGCGCAGGCATGCTTTTCTCTTCTCGTTTTTCTTTCTTCTCCTCTTCCGGGCACCACATAACTTCACTCCTTTCCGGCCTCTGTCCTCTTTCAGGTCTGATATTATTCTTTAATTAGCCTGACTAATCATATATAATATACTTTTAGACAAAAAATGCAAGTGTTTTTTGTGCAGTTTATAATTATTTTAGATTTAGCTTTGATATTTCCAATTTGTAAATATTCAATTTTATTTTGCCTGGCTAATTTTTTTCATCTCAGGTCGAATAAAATTTCCAATACTCTTCAAGCTCTATCTCTGCATAACTTCTTTATAAAATTCTATAAACACATTAATTGCCGGAGACCGCCATTTATTTTTGTGGAGCAGCAATTGTGTCCATACAGTTACCGGGCAGCCGGCAACATCCAGTCTTTTAATCTGTCCGTCTTTCACATATTTCTCCGAAATAAAATCCGGAAGAAAGGAAAGCAGGCTGCTGTTTTTTACCAGTTCACATATCTGAAGCGGATTTCCGATTTCAAGAACCGGGCGGATTTCCAGTGATTGGGATGCAAGAGTTTCATTCAGTATTTTTCTGTAGCTCATGGCTTGTTCTGTTAACACAAACTCATTCTGAGAGATTTCACTTAATTTCCATGAACAGCCTGCAACAGGATTATCAGCCGCTACAATAAAATGTACCTGTTCTTCCTGTTCCGCACAAATAATAAAATCCGAATCATAAATATGCCTGTCCAGAGTAAAAACCAGATCTGTTTCGTTCTTCCGCAATTTATCAAACATCTGCTCTGTACCGTTTTCTGTTATCTCCACTTTTATTTCCGGATACTGATGATGAAAACGCAGAAAATCATTTTTAAAATATCTGCTGCAGACAGAACTGGACATAGACAACCGGATCTCGCCTTCAATGCTTTCAGCCGAATTCAGCGAATCAAGCATTTTCGCCTGTGCCTTCAGAATGTTTCGAGCCTGCTGCAAAACTAAAACTCCCTTTTCCGTAAGATTGATTTTATGATAATAACGGTCAAACAGCCTGACATCAAGTTCCTTTTCCAGTTGTTTGATCTGTGAAGAAACTGTAGACTGCGTATATCCCAGTTCCTTTGCAGCAGCCGAAAATCCGGAATATTCACATACTGCAATAAAAGTTTTTAACACATTTGTATCCATAGTTCATTCCTTCCCATAACTTTCCAGTATTTTTCCATTGAAACATTGAATCGTTATTTTTTATAAACAATATTTTCAATAATATACAACAAAACAATCAATTTTACAAATATTGTTTTTTATCTTATAATATCCCTTATATGAACTTCTGAAGGGAGCGTTATCTTATGAAACGTGAACAGCTTGGAAGCCGGCTTGGCTTCATTATGCTTTCCGCCGGCTGCGCCATTGGCTGCGGAAATGTATGGAAATTCCCGTGGATGTGCGGGCAAAATGGCGGCGGCAGCTTTATGCTGATCTATCTTCTGTGTCTGGTCATCCTGGGAATCCCGGCTCTTGTGTTGGAATTTTCCATCGGAAGAGCGGCTCAGACAAGTCCCCTTTTCATGTACCGTAAGCTGGAAAAGCCAGGACAGAAATGGGGGATTTTCGGTTGGTTCTGTCTGCTTGGCAACATTGCCCTGATGGCATTTTACACTGTTGTCTGCGGCTGGATCATTTATTATTTTGTACAGTTTCTCAGAGGTAAAAATGGTTCACTGGGATTTTCAGCCATGATCTCCTCTCCCTCTGTGAATGTATTCTTCTTACTGGTCACTGTAGTCATTGCATTTTTCATCCTTTCCTTCAATCTTCAGGGAGGACTGGAGCGTGTGACAAAATATATGATGTCTGCACTGCTGGTACTGATGCTTGCTCTCGCTGTACACAGTCTTTTTCTGAAAGGCTCTGGTGAGGGAATGACCTTTTATCTGAAACCGGATTTCTCAAAGATTGATGGTTCGGTGATCGTAGGGGCAATGAACCAGGCATTCTTTACTTTGTCTACAGGTATGGGCGGTATGGCTATCTTTGGCAGCTATATTGGCAAAGAGCATTCTCTAATGGGGGAAGCTATTCATGTGATCACACTGGACACATTAGTTGCTTTTCTGGCAGGAGTTATTATTTTCCCTGCATGCTTTACCTTTAATCTGGAAGTAAATGCAGGTCCGAGCCTTCTGTTTGATACAATGGCGGCTGTTTTTAACAATATGTCCGGAGGACGTATCTGGGGATCCTTATTCTTCCTGTTCATGGTATTTGCAGCCATGTCAACCGTCCTGGGTGTGTGCGAGAATATCCTGGCAATGATACGTGAGCTTACCGGCTGGTCTCGTCCAAAAGGCAGCGTGGTCTGCGGCACAGGTGTCTTTCTTCTGGCACTTACCACAGCCCTTGGTTTCAGCGTTTTCCACTTCCAGCCATTTGCCGAAGGAACTACCTGGCTTGATTTCTGGGATTTTATTGTTTCCAACAATATTTTACCCCTTGGCTCTCTCATACTTGCACTCTTCTGCTGTAATAAGTTCGGCTGGGGATGGGATAACTTTATCAAAGAGAGCAATACCGGTAAGGGCTTAAAGGTACAGAGCTGGATGAAACCGCTCTTCCGATTTGTACTTCCGATTATAATTGCCTTTATCTATATTTATGGTATGAGTACATTCAACTGGCGTTAAAATCAAAGTCGTTTACAGCAAGCGCCGGGCATTCCCAGATTGCTTTGCTGCTTACAAATATCTGCCTGGACTTGGCAAAAAAATAAGCTCCGTGGATTTTTCTTTTATCCACAGAGCTTATTTTCTTTGTCAGGCGGATATTCGCAATCCGCTCCGCTATTTACTTGATTCGGTTAAATCAGACAGATAAATCTCCCTCTGATCAGTGAACCTTCTGATCCAGCATTCTCCGGATCAGCTCAATTGTATCCTTCAGTCCATAGTTGGCACTGTTGATACACAAATCATAATTCTCCGGTTTTCCCCATTTCTCACCGGTATAAAATTCATAATATTTCTTATGCTGCTTATCCATCTGCTTCAGAAAACGTACTGCCTGTTTCAGATTCATATTACGGATATCCATAACGTGCTGCACACGAACCTGGAACGGAGCACTGATAAACAGACTGATATGAGGAATATGATTATTCTTAAGAATCGCATCTGCGCAACGTCCCATGATCACGCAGTCTTCACTCTTTGCCAGTTCACAGATCAGATCACTCATATTGAAAAATACTGCGTCCTGCTTCGGAAGTCCATGATAACGATTGAATTCCCTGAACCAGGTTTTCAGATCTGTGTGTTTTTTCTTTCTGTATTTATCAAACCCTTCAAAATTACCAGTATCACTGACTGCATTTTTGTCTGCCTGCAGACGCTTCATAACCTGATCAAAAATTTCTGCATCATAATAGTTGATCTGAAGCTGATCCGCCAGTTCAAATCCGATATCATTACCGCCACTTCCCTGTGTACGGCTGATACAGATGATCAGATGATCATTTTCGGAAATCTCATTCTGGCGTCTTGCGATCAGATTATTCAGACTGATACGTTCTTTATCTACAATATCTGTCTGTCCAAATGTATCCGGAAGACTTTCAATCTCTTTCAGAATACTGTCATACTCTATCATAAGACGTCTTCTCTCGCTCTTATCCCTGATGGTACGGGCCATGTTACTGATCAGCGCCAGTTCACTTCTGAGCAGATGTCCGTCCGGCTTGGTATACATCAGTGCTGCCAGATGACGGAGAGTTGTTTCTTTTTGTCCTGTAAATGTACGTCCCAGAGAGGAACCCACACATTTATAAACTTCTTCGTCCAGGTTATAAATGCGTATTGCAAGTTCTTTACATTTTTCCTGATTATCCTGCATAATGATCCTCCCTCCTTATAAAAAGAATACAAACATATCAATAACAAACACCGGAATCAGAAATGCCACAGACCAGAGCATATATCCGAAGAATGACGGCATCTTCACACCGTTCTCATCAGAGATTGCCTTTACCATAAAGTTCGGGGCATTTCCGATATAAGTGTTGGCACCCATGAATACCGCACCACAGGAAATGGCAGACAGAATCTTGGTAGGTACTGTTCCCAGTGTGGTTGTGATTCCATTTGTAAATGCCAGCGTTCCGGCTGTTGTAAGGAATACCAGATAAGTAGGTGTGTTATCCAGGAAACTGGAAAGTGCACCTGTTGCCCAGAACATCTCTGCCGGTTCAGTAACTCCCAGATTCGGTCCTACAGCTTTCAGAAGCATCAATGCAGGCTGCATGGTGATAAAAATACCGATGAATAAAACCGCAACCTCCTGGATCGCACCCCAGGTAAAATGGTTCCTGATACGGATCTGCTTATCTGTTGTCTTAAAGGAAAGAAAAGCAGCAAGCAGAATGATCACGATTTCGATCAGAGCCGGGAATGTCAGGGTTACTTCTCCAAAGAGATGAATGCCTCTTACATTGCCTGCAGCATCCTGGAATGCGGACATTCCCGGAAGTACACCGCTTAAAATTACCGCGCCAACGATCATCACAAGGAAAATGATATTGTGCAGTCCATCCAGACGAAACTGAGTACCCGGTTTACGGATATCCGGTTTACGGCCATTTGCAATATCTTTTCTGTAGGAACGTTTATCAATCTGATAAAATACAAACAGCAGAATGACCATATTAAAGATCAGTACAGGGAACAGATGCAGGCTCCAGAAGAATGGAACACCTCGCATAAATCCCATTAACAGCGGCGGATCTCCAATCGGGGTAAGACATCCACCCATATTGGAAATCATGAAGATAAAGAAAATCATAATATGTCCTTTTCTCTTTCTCCATGAATTCATTTTAATTACCGGACGTACCATCAGCATACTGGCACCGGTGGTACCGATACAGCTTGCCAGAAGAGTTCCCAGTGCAAGCAGACCTACATTAACACGGGGGGAACCTGCGAAATCACCCTCCATGGTAATATTACCTGATACGCAGAACAGGCCGAATAACAGAATGATGAATGTAAGATAATCATTCACAATACAGTCCAGAACTGTCTCTGCAGTCTTTCCGGCTCCATAAACGAAAGCAAATGGAACCACCATCAGAATGATCCATAAGGCAACAACCAGTGGCTGATGAGACTCCCACCACTCCGCTTTCACCAGAGGCATCACTGCAATACATAACAAAAGCCCTGCAAAGGGAATGCAAAGCCATACAGGTACTGTAGATGGTGCTTTACTGCCTTCTGCCGCAAATACACTCAATGGACAAGCCAGAAGAACTGCAAAAAAAGCACCCAGTACGGTCACCAACTTTTTCAAAACTGCCACCTCCATATTGTATTTTCGTACAGCGCGATTATCATTCAGGAGATTTTTTTCATATACGTGTTTCTTCCTATTTAATATGCGCTTGTTTTTTACAGATGCAATTATATCATACAGCATACAAAAATCAATTGTGTGGATAGTGAATATTTATACTTTATTTCCTGTTTTTTTATACATTTTTTACATATTTCCTGATTATTTTCGTTTATATTTTAACGATTTAATCTTTATTACTGACATTTTTTGTGCTGCCTTATCTATTTTTTAAAATTGTACTGATTTTGAAACACATGACCCAATAACTGCTCCGCAGTTTATCACTTTTGGGCAATTAAAGCAGGGAGCTTTCTTATATGCAATACGAAAAATGCTCCCCAACAGCAATTCCCGCTGTCAGAGAGCATTTCGCATATTTCTTATATGAACTGATTGGTTGCCTCATCATACTCATAATCGATGGAATGCATCTTCGCCACCAGTTCGTCTTTCTTCAATCCTCTGCATGTGCAGAGTGCTTCCAGGGAATCATAGTAATCCCTGAGCTGAGTATTCACATAACTCAGCAGAATCATTGGATCTTTGGGTATCATTTAGTTTCCGTCCTTTACCGTAACAATGAATTCCCCATTCTGAACATCCAGCACCAGAGTATCACCTGCGTGAACATCTCCGGACAAAATCTTTCTCGCCGCAAGAGTCTCTACATATTTCTGCAGATAGCGCTTCAACGGACGTGCACCATATACCGGGTCATAGCCATTCTCGATAACCTGATCCTTGGCTGTATCTGTCAGTTCCAGGGAAAGCTCCTGGTCTGCAAGACGTTTGTCAAGCTCGCCGACCATCAAGTCTACTATCTTACCAATATTGGATTTTGTCAAGGGCTTAAACATAATTATTTCATCCAGACGGTTCAGGAATTCCGGACGGAAATGGCCTCTCAGGTCATCCATAACCTGACTCTGAGCCTCAGGTTTGATCTCACCATTCTCATCAATACCATCCAACAGATACGGAGAACCGATGTTGGAAGTCATGATAAGAATTGTATTCTTAAAGTCAACTGTACGTCCTTGAGAATCTGTGATACGGCCATCATCCAGTACCTGCAGCAGTACGTTAAACACATCCGGATGTGCTTTCTCAATCTCATCGAAAAGTACAACACTGTATGGTTTACGGCGGACTGCCTCAGTAAGCTGGCCGCCCTCCTCATATCCTACATATCCCGGAGGCGCTCCGATCAGTCTGGATACAGAATACTTCTCCATGTATTCACTCATATCAATTCTGACCATATTCTGTTCATCATCAAACAGATTCTCTGCCAGAGTTTTGGCAAGCTCTGTCTTACCTACACCTGTAGGACCAAGGAACAGGAAGGAACCGATAGGTTTCGGTCGGATCCTTGATGCCGGCTTTGGAACGAAGGATTGCATCTGTAACCCTCTTCACACCTTCATCCTGGCCTACAACTCTCTTGTGAAGCTGATCTTCCAGAGTGAGGAGTTTGGCTCTCTCGCCTTCTGTCAGTCTTGTTACAGGAATACCGGTCCATCTGGAAATGATCCTTGCGATCTCATCATCAGTAACTGCCTCATGAACCAGACTTCTGTCACTTTCTTTGACACTCTTCTCTTCGATTTCCAGCTGCTGCTGTAATTTCGGAAGTTCGCCGTACTGTAACTGTGCAGCCTTCTCCAGATCATAGTTCTGTTTTGCTTTCTGGATCTGCTTATTCACATCCTCAATCTGCTCACGAAGCTTCTGTAATTTCTCTACAGAATGCTTCTCATTGTCCCACTGTGCTTTCTGTGTATTAAAGGTATCTCGAAGCTCTGCCAGTTCCTTCTGAAGTGCTTCCAGACGTTCCTTACTCAGGTTATCTGTCTCTTTCTTCAGTGCAGATTCCTCAATCTCCAGCTGCATGATCTTACGGCGCTGTTCATCCAGCTCTGAAGGCATGGAATCCAGCTCTGTCTTGATCAGGGCACAGGCCTCATCCACCAGGTCAATGGCCTTATCAGGAAGAAAACGGTCTGTGATATATCTATGTGAAAGTGTAGCTGCTGCAACCAGCGCACTGTCTGTGATCTTAACACCATGGAAGACCTCATATCTCTCCTTCAGACCACGAAGGATGGAAATGGTATCCTCCACTGTAGGTTCATCTACCATAACAGGCTGGAAACGACGTTCCAGAGCGGCATCTTTCTCAATATACTGACGATACTCATCCAGAGTTGTGGCACCGATACAGTGAAGCTCACCTCTGGCAAGCATAGGCTTCAGCATATTGCTTGCATCCATGGCTCCGTCAGTCTTACCTGCACCAACGATCAGATGTAACTCATCAATGAAAAGAATGATGTTTCCTTCACTCTTCTTTACTTCTTCAAGGACTGCTTTCAGACGTTCCTCAAACTCACCTCTGTATTTGGCACCTGCTACCAGAGCACCCATGTCCAAGGCAAAAATCTTCTTATCCTTCAGACCTTCCGGCACATCCTCCGCCACGATTCGCTGTGCAAGACCCTCGATTGCTGCTGTTTTACCTACACCAGGCTCACCGATAAGCACCGGATTGTTCTTGGTCTTACGGGAAAGGATTCTGATGATATTACGGATTTCTTCATCACGTCCGATCACAGGATCCAGCTTCTGGTTACGTGCCTTTTCAACTAAATCCTCACCATATTTATTCAAAGTATCATAAGTAGCTTCCGGATTGTCACTGACTACACGCTGATTGCCTCGTACTGTAGAAAGTGCCTGCAGGAAACGCTCCTTAGTAATGCCAAATTCCTGAAACAGTTTCTTCATGCTTGGACTTGGATATCTCAACAAAGCAAGGAAGAGATGCTCTACAGAGACATATTCATCTCCCATTGCCTTGGCTTCATCCTCTGCACTGACCAGAGCCTTGTTCAGGTACTGTCCGAAACGGAGCTCACCGCCGGATACCTTAACCTTAGCATCCAGTGCCTGATTCAGAGAATTTCTGAAATAATCCTTATCTATCTCCATCTTCTCGATCAGTTTAAGGATCAGGCTATCTTCCTGTTCCAGCAGAGCATATAAAAGATGCTCCTCTTCAATCTCCTGGTTGCCAAACTGATAAGCAACCTTCTCCAGATCCTGGACAGCCTGTACGGATTTCTGTGTAAATTTACTGATATTCATAGGCTAACCCTCCTCTTGTATGAGAAATATCTCTCCCGAAGGAGAAATATGTTGTTTTCTTTGTTCTGCATGTAATATAACACACGTTGTTAGCACTGTCAATAGGTGAGTGCTAATTTTTTTTCAACTCCTCTCCTATCTACCTCGCTGATAAATTTTTCTATCAGTCTGTTTACTTCATTCGGCTGGTCCGTATTGGAATTATGACCAGAATTCTTTATCCATATTTCTGATTTCTGCAATAAATCCTCAACACCGCCACAATAGAGAATCAACTCTTTATAAGCCTGCTGAACTTCTGGCGATAAATTCATATAAGCAAAGTACAGCTTGTTTAATCGTCTGACAGAAGTTGTCCTTACAATGTCGCCAGCAAAAGGAAGTTTCTCTTCCATCGTAATTCAGTCCTTTCTTTTTAATTTTGAATATGAAAAAAGCAGTCGATCCTAAATGAAAGACTGCTTTAAATCATATCCTTTACTACCACATTTACAGGCACTTTCCCGGCATATTCTTGTTCCAGTTCCTCTGCCAAATATGCATCGCTCATGCAGTGCATATCAGAAACACCGTCACGAATCAGCTGATAAACCTGGGAATGATAAAAGAAATCCAATGCCGCATCCAGCGAGAGCCCCTGCTGTTTAGCAAAGCATTCAATAACACGGCTATATTTTTTCTGAAGCAAAATCGGATTCGCTGTCATAATGTTTCACTCCCTTCAAAATGCAATAAAGACAATGCTTTTTCTGTGCGGAAACTTATTTGCAGATTCGGCTTTTCATAACGCAGGCGGTTGATAGCTTCCGTCTTATCAATCAGCCCGTCAAAGAACAGCTCCACAGTATTGAACACCTTATCATTGGCAACACCACCCACAACCAGGTCGTAATCGGTCGAATCTTTCCCGCTGCGGCAGTTCAAAATAAAATCCAGCCATTCTTCGGAATAAGAATCGAATTTCAGCATTTTCAGTTCAGATTCCCGGCTTTCATCGTATTCATACCGGGAAATAATACCGTCTTTCCCACGACGTTTGAACTTGCCGCACCACTTTGCAGCCTGTTCATATAGCGGCGTGGCATAAAAGCCACGCCCGAAATCCACATTGGGGCGGGAATGAGCTAAATCTGGCTTAGCAATCTCTAAAAAAGAACCATGATAGAGAATCATACTTCTACACCCCTTTCTTTCATCACGTCAAGGAGGTCATCAACAATATATTCCCTGCTCTGGGTATGCAACATTTCATATTCCGGCACAATATAGCCGTTCAAAATATTACTCTGTTCGGTAAATGCCTGATAAACACGCTCTGCATTCACACCCAGCTTTGCCGCTACATTTTCAATGCAAAAAACAGCAAACTCCAGCTCACTGGAATTTTTGATTTTTTCATCTGTCATAATCTACAAGCCCTCCTTCGGAATCACTGTTCTCCATTTGAACGCTTTTATCTTTATTATATGCAAATGTCCGCACAATAACAATACTAAATTTACGCTCCAATAATCTTATTGAATAACTGTAACAATACGTCTTTTACGCCGGACGTATTGAATACAAGACCAACGGCTACTAAGGCAACTACCAAGAATCCGATAAGTTTGGAAAACTCACGCTTGAATCCCAAGTAGATACCGATATAACTGCAATAATGCTAGAAGTAAAATATCCGATACCTTTTCCAGCCACAATAAAATGCAGAGCAGCCAATATTATACTAATAACTATCAATGCAATTCCATATAATACTTTTTTCCACTGTATATTTAATTTCATCCGGGCACTCCTTTCCTATCTATCTCGCTGATAAATTTTTCTATAAGTCTGTTTACTTCATCCGGCTGGTCAGTATTGGAATTATGACCGGCATTCTTTATCCATTTAAGCGATAAACCTTCCCTCTGATGCCATTTCTTATTATAACTTTTTGCAGATCCCGCTTTATCCTTTTCTCCACAGATAAGTAATGCCGGACAACTGATATGATATGGCAAATCTGCTTTAATTGCCTTAGCAAGCGTTCTGTACCCGAAGCCAGCGAGCTTTGCATATTCTTTATGCTCTGAGTTATAGGCCATCATCATCTTTCGCATAAGATTCTGACCATAGTCCGTCTCAGAGCACCCTCTTGAACCAGCCCTAAGAAGAGCTTTCCATGGATATATTCTGTATAATGGCTCTACTCTTTCAAGAAGCCATATTTCCATTGCAGTCATATAAGACTTTTGAAGCGGTGCAGAATCAATGGAGATAAACCCCGTTATCTTATCCGGATATAATTCCATATACATTTGGGCCAGATATCCACCCATAGACTGACCGATAATGATTGGATTATAAATTTCTTCTTTTGCTAAAATTTCATAAAGCCATTCTGCCATATCAGACAGGCTGTAATTATTCGTAAATGGTCTGGATAATGCATGTGATGGTGCATCCCATACAAACACATTCTGTTTATTCTCAAAATATTCTGTCTGCTTCTCAAAAAGCCTATGGTCTGCCGTAAGACCCGGTAAGAACACTAACGTAATTCTCTGTTTATCTATTATATTTACAAAATAATGGATGCAGCCACAGGGCGTCTTGTAACTGTTTTCTGTCATTTTTCGCCCCCTTTCCATAAACCATTTCCCAATGATTTATCATTTCCAGATATCATTAATATCTTCTACTTCATATATCACTCATCTTCCTCAAGTTTCTGTACTCTTCTTTTATATATTTTAGAAGATATCATTAATGCTAATAAACATAAGATTTCCACCTGCACAAACATAATAATTCCGGTTGCAATTGAACCAATAAGTTTATGGTAATTCCGATAGGAAACACTAAACCATATAATTCCTGTCAACACTGCCGCAATACTACTGACTATGACATTCGTCTTGAAATTCGGTTTCAATCTCCTGTCCCAGATTCCATTTCGGATACATGCAACCCAAAGATAAAAGGCAAGACTCATAAATACAGCCCATTCTCCGGCAAGATTCTTGATACTGTCATTCCCCACTATCATTTGTATTGCCATTACAATCAGCAATCCCCAAAAAGCAATCCAACATCCATTATGTTCGATTTTAAGAAGTTTTAGTTCCTGACGTTCATCTAAATTACTTTTCATTTTCCTAATTTTCATCCTCTTCATCCTCCCAGAATAAATCATCTAAACTTTTATCTAATACGCGACAAATTTTACGACACAGTTTTATTGTGGGATTATATTCTCCCTTTTCGATAGCATTTATAGTTTGCCTTGAAACACCAACAGCTTCTGCTAAGACCTTTTGCGTCATATCTTTTTCAGCCCTTGCCACTTTTATCGCAATATTTTTTGCCACTTTATGTTCACCTCCATTTATAAAGTAATATTTCTTTTCCATAATGTCAATTATATTTTACTTTTTGTCTTGTATATTAAGACAAGAATGCCCTTAATGATTAACCCATAATTGAATTTTTACTTCACGATAAGAAAATCCCCTGTCATTTTTATGTCCATAAGTACTCTTTCAGATGTATCCAAATTGCTGAAAATGTGTTATGTAATAGTAAAATACCACAAAAATCGAGTACAAATTTTGTAATGGGTTATGCGCTTAACCTTTGTAAATTCCACATTTATAATGTACCATATAATCATAATATCGCAGAAGAAGGAATGGAAATGACACAGAACAGGATTAGAATCGTAGATGTTGCAGATGCGTTAGGTCTTAGTACTGCTACTGTCTCAAATGTGATCCACGGCAAAACAGAAAAAATTTCAGATGAGACGGTAAAACGCGTCCAGCAGGAACTTGAAAGGTCGGGATATATCCCGAATATGGCTGGCATTTTGCTTGCGAGAAATAATTCAAGAATCATCGGAGTGGTGGTGAATGACCATGAAAAGTATGAAGGCAGGGTTTTAGAGGATGGATTTGTGATGTCATCACTGAATGCTCTTTCCCATGAGGTTAATGAAAAAGGTTATTTTCTAATGATAAAAACGACATCTGATATCAGAGAGATTCCGGTATTTGCATCCATGTGGAATATGGATGGACTGATTCTGATTGGATTTTGTGAAGCTGACTATGAAAGCCTCAGAAATCAGATGCGGATTTCGTTTGTAGTGTATGATGGCTATTTTGAAAAATGCTCAAAGGTAGTAAATCTGGTCATCAATCATTATGACGGCGGCTATCAGGCCGGGAAATATTTAAAAGAACTGGGACATAAAAAAGCATTATGCTTAGCAGATAATTTCATCTGCATGGATAAAGAGCGCATCGAGGGGTTTCGTAAAGCCTTTGAACACGGAGAAACCTATAGATGGGAAATACCAAAGACAGAAAAGGAAAGAATGCGCTTTTATGAGGATAACTATATGCAGCTGTTAAAAAGCAATGTTACCGCTGTTTTTGCAGTGTCCGATTTTTATGCACTTGAGTTTATGAAGTTTTTACAAGGAAAAAACATTCGGATTCCAGAGGATATCCAGATTATCGGCTTTGATGATAACATGGCAAGCAGGGAAAGCAATCCTTCCCTCACAACGATTCATCAGGAAGCAAACTTAAGGGCGAAAGCGGCAATTGAATGTTTGGAGGCAATGCGCGATGGAGCAGAATATAAGACAGAAATCGTGTTACCGGTTGATTTAATACAAAGAGAAAGTACGAGGAAATTATAATGTCAAAGTTTATGAAATCATTGTGTAAAATAGCAATTCCTGTCACATTGCAAAGCATGCTGCAGGCATCATTTTCAATTGTTGACCAGATCATGATCGGACAGTTAGGCGAGACAAATATATCGGCAGTTGGATTATGCGGTAATTTTTCATTGATTTTTTCAGTGGTGATTGGTGCAGTAAGCACGGTTGCCGGGATATTAATTGCACAGTTTATTGGTGCACAGGAAACAGAAGAGGCATGGTGCAGTTTTGATGTGAGCCTCATCTGCGGAATTATGATATCAGCATTGTTCCTGCTTGCAGCCGGAGTTTTTTCATCGCAGATTCTTGGATTATATACGAAAGATATGAGTATTATAAATACTGGTGCGGTTTATTTTAGAATCGTAGCATTTTCTTATATTCCAATGGCTGTCAGCAATATTTTATCCTCCTGGCTGCGCTGTAAGGAATATGCCACGATACCATTTCTGGCAAGCTTTGGAGCAGTTATTGTAAACACAGGACTGAACTATCTGCTGATATTTGGAAAATTTGGATTTTCATGTATGGGAATAAAGGGTGCTGCCATTGCCACACTTATTTCGCAGTTGTTTAACCTGATATTTATTGTTATCGGATTTGTCTTATGTATCAGAAAAGATGGAGATAAACCGGTATTGTCTCTACATTTTAAAAAAATCACGATCAGAGATTATCTGATAATGATTATGCCGATTCTAATTAGTGAATTTTTATGGAGTCTCGGGCAAAATGTGGAGTCTGCTGTTTATGGACATCTTGGCACATCAAGCCTTGCAGCCTATACACTTACCGGTCCGATACAAGGGCTTATGGTAGGGGCACTTAGTGGATTGTCTGCGGCTGCCGGTGTGATAGTCGGCAAAAGACTTGGCAGGAAAGAATATGATGAGGCTTACACAGAATCAAAGAAGATTATGTATGCAGGCTTATTTGGTGCGGTAACGGTATCGGCTTTACTCATTCTTTTGGCCGGAGTATATACCGGATTATATCGTGTTGATGACAGCGTAAAAGATCTTGGAAAAACACTGCTTATCGTATTTGCCTTGTATGCTCCGGTCAAAGTGGAAAATATGATACTTGGCGGAGGCATTATAAGAAGTGGCGGTAACACCAAAATCATTATGATCATTGATATTGTTGGCACATGGTGTATCGGAATTCCACTGTGTCTGCTTGCAGCATATGTATTCAATTGGGGAATTGTTGGTGTGTATACATTGCTTACCACGGAGGAATTATTCAGGCTTGCTGTATCGTTAATTGTCTTTAAAAGGCGTAAATGGATAATTAGTTTATGCTGATTTACTTCTTGCTGGGATCCTTTCAATCACTACTGGGGATGCCGAAATGTGGAATTAACCGACATCCCCTTTAAATCATATCCTTGATTGCTTTGTGTGGAGATTTAACTGATTATCTATATCCCGTCCGACATACTGCTTTCCCCAATTACTCCCATTGTATGGAAAAACAAGATGACTGGATTTGATTTATTTCCTGTTGTTTTAAATACCACACTTCCACCTTCTGTCTATTTTTTATCTATCTACTCTCTTCCATTTTGCAACAGCATTTCTTACCCGCCAGTCAATATCCAGACGTGCTCTGCGACATTCTTTCGGATGTTTTCTTGCTGCCTGAAATGCCAGTTTCACTAAGAAGCAGCAGTCAATGCCAGTGTTCCTGTAGTAGATGCCCCGACAATTCCTATCTTCTGATCACCATGTGCTTTTAACCAATTGATTGCTTTCTCTATACGTTCCAATGGATAATTATGATGTCCATAATCTTTTTTTCCAGGTGACATTGTCATCACATTCACACCGAGTTTATGTAGCCATTTCACGGATGTATGCGCCAGATAATCCTCTGGATCATCCCCGATCATGGCAATCATTGCACAGTCTGATCCTGTTTTGCATTTCCAGTATGAACCATAAAATCCATCTGTTTCCACATCAAAATGTCTTTTCTTCATTTATCATCTCCTTAATATCGGCCACGTTTCTCCAAAACTATTATTTTGTTTGAGATATTCCGAACGATTTGAATCTTTCCTATCACATGATAAATCGGTATAAGCTTTTTCATTCCTTCAACCAGACTGACTTCCTGTTGAACAGAAAATCCCGGCACAATTCTTTGCAGTTCTGTTCCGGGCTTCAACTCCCCATGTGAATTTTGCATTGCTTCCCTCTATGGATTTTTCTTTCACATGTTTTACAACAAAAGGTGACATGGTTTCGACCATTACGGTTACCTTTTTGAACGATTTTTCAATAATAGAAAACATTTTTCTGATATCTTTTTCACACAAATACATTGTAAGCCCTTCGATTATTGCCAGAACATTCTCACCGTGATAATCGATATCATCTATATAGGAATTATCCATTGCAGACTTTACAATCTGATATATCGGACCTGTTTCTGGAAGAAATTGCCGCCTTATCTTCATAGTCTCCGGCAAATCTATATTGTACCAATGCAGATATTTCCCTTTCATTCGATAACATCTGGTATCCAGTCCACATGCAATATTTATAACAACTGTATTTGCATTTTTCTCCAAATATTGCTTAACCATCCGGTCTAATACAATTGTTCTCGCAATCACACCATAAGTCATAGCGTTATCTTTATCCGCTTTGGAAAAGTCATAATCAAGCTTTTTCACAAGTTCTACTGCAATTTCGTCATTTATTTTAGCATTTTTCTTTTTTGTTTCTTTTGCTCTTGCATACAAGGTCTGTACCATCGTTTCCGGCACACCTGTCACATTCACTTTTTCTTTCATTGTCTGTCGCCTTCTACTGCTTTTTTTACTTCTTTCACCCATTCTGCACTATGGCAGCAAAACAGTTCTTCATGCTGCATGTTATGTCTTCGGATATCCGGATTTTTGAAATAAGTACAATATCTCTTTTCGTATTTTTCACCCATCTTTGTTGCATAAAACACGTGAATTGTTGTTCCCGGTACATCAATTCCATGCTGGACTTTCGTAACCAGATCAGAATAGAACTGATTATAAACACTCTGTTTCGTAATCCATGGACTTCCTCCCTTGTCAATACCAAACATATTTACAAATCCATCAATCAGTTTCTTTCTTGATTCATCTGCTTCATTTATTTTCTTTTGCATAAACTTAGGTAATTTACCCGTGTGTACCATTTTATACATAATTGGCACAATGATAGATGACTGGAGCTTTGCCATAAACGAACCTGCTTCATCCATATCACTGCTCCCAATGATGCCATGATCTATATGGATTCTTTTCCGCTGAATCAGAAGGGATACAAAACTTCCTCCAAGGGAACATCCATACGCTGCTTTAATTCTCCCACCATACTTTGTTCTGATTTCCTGCTCAATTTTTTCACATTCATCTTCCATCGAATAAAATTCTGTTTTCTCGTTTGGATCAAATCCATCATAAGAAACTGCTACCGTATAAAAATAAGAATGTAACCCATCCAGTACATGATCAAAGCTACTATACAGGCAACAGGTACCGGGAAATAAAAATATCACAGGTTTACGATTGTCTCCACTTTCATAAAATTTCATAGCTAGTCTCCTTCAGGCTTTTCTGACAACACAATGCATCCTCATACCTTTGCGGATTTCAAATTTTTCTACTTTTAATCCTACTTTTCTGCAGCATTTCATGACCACATCTCTTGTTGGAACTCGAACATCTCCATGTCCGCATATATTTGCCAGAGGCATTTCCAATGTATTCATCAGCCATACCAATACTTTATTGTCACTGGTCACATCCCGCAGGATTAATCTTCCATTTGGGCGAAGACATCTTTTTACACTGTCAAAAAATGCCTGTGGATCCGGATAATGATGAAAACTCATAGAACAAATAATTGCATCAAATGAATCATTTTCAAAAGGAAAGTTCTCACAGTCTCCTACAACAAACGTTGCATTTGAAATGTTTTTCTTTTTTGCCTGTTCAATCATGGCCGGAGTCAAATCCAGACCTGTATAATGTCGGTCTGGATATTTTTCTGCTAATAAAGAAATCATCGGAGCCGGTCCACATCCAGCGTCCAATAAATCTCTAAATGGCTCTTTCTCTAATTCTTCCAAAATATCCGGATAGTCCTTCTTACACATTTCGTAAATACCCGCATGGTTACTTTCATATCTTCCTGCTGCTTTTGTAAATTCAGCAATTGACAGTTTTTTGTATTCTTCGTTTTTCATGTTGTTTTCCTCCAATCACACCAGACACCATAAATCAATATTTTCATAGAAATCCGTCCTCTTTACATTGTCCAGTAAATCGCTATCATATATGTTAGTTTTATCTAACCTTAATTTTCTAAAAAACCGTGTGAAACAAAACTGTAATTCCACACGGTTTCTTTTCTTCTGTGTTCAGTATACCACTTTTATCTGGTTTATCAACCAGATTTGTCTCAATTTGTTACGCACTGCGTAACCATTTGGAAAGACCAGTACATCGTTTTCGAAATATACGCCTGAGCATATTGTCGGCACACTAATCTCTTGGTGTTAATCCTACATACATATCTTTGTACTGTTTTGCACTCTTTTCCCAGGAAACATCTTTATTCATATCACGGATCACCATATCATCCCAGGATTTTCTATTCTCGAAATAGAGCGTCTTTGCTCTGTTGATCGCATCGTAAAGCAGCCCGCTTTCATATCTGTCAAATGTAAAACCGTTTCCTGTATTTTCAAACATATTATAAGGCTGAACCGTATCTTTGAGTCCTCCGGTCTCTCTTACAATCGGAACTGCACCATATCTCATGGCTATAAGCTGTGTAAGTCCACATGGTTCAAATCTTGATGGAACCAGAAGTGCATCACATCCTGCATAAATATTGTGAGCCACATTTTCATTGTAAGCAATATATGCACAGAAATTGCCTTTATATTTGTTTTCATAATAACGGAATGTATTTTCATACTGAGAATCACCAGTACCAAGAACAACCACCTGCGTATGTTCATCCATAATTCCCGGGATTACGTCATTTACAAGATCAAGACCTTTCTGATTGGTGAGACGTGAAATAAGTCCGATTACCATCTTATGCTCATCTACATCCAGCCCCAGAGATTCCTGAAGAGCTTTTTTATTAATCTTTTTATTCTTTATCGCTGACTTCTCATCATAATCAGCAGCTAACAACTTATCAGTTGCAGGATTCCAGATATCCGTATCAATACCATTCACAATTCCCAAAATCTTATTGTTGTGATATCTTAAATGCTCTGCAAGTCCCTCTCCATATTCCTCTGTCTGAATCTCCCAGGCATAGGTGTTACTTACAGTTGTAACTTTATTGCTGTAAGCGATGCCACCCTTTAACATATTGGCATCCAGCCAGTTCTGGATCATGCAGTCCTTATTAAATACATAATCAGGAAGTCCTGACCAGTATTGAATCTTTTTTCTGTCATAAATACCCTGGAACTTCAGATTATGTATTGTGAGTACTGAAATTGCACGTCCTACATCTGTATCCTGAAAACAGGTTCTCAGATAAAGTGGTACTAAAGCTGCCTGCCAGTCATGACAATGTACTACATCAGGAGTCCAGTTCAGATAATTAAGGGCAGCAAGGGCAGCTTTTGCAAAATAACAGAATTTCGGAATGTCATCTATGAGATTCGTATATGGATTTCCCCAGGAGAAGAACTCATCATTATCTATAAAATCATAGACAACCCCATCCTCCTGATATTCCATAATTCCCACATAATACTGCTTTCCATCAGAGCAGAGATTCATATCAAAGGAACCCCTGTATTCCATCTTTTCCTGAAATTTCTGAGGAATACATTTGTATCTTGGAATAATGACCTTAACATCAATGTTTAATTTTGCCAGACTCTTTGGCAGGGCAGACATTACATCTCCCAATCCGCCGGTCTTAACAAATGGATAACATTCTGATCCAATGAAGGCTACACTTCTTCGCGGTCCCAGATCAGGCTGTCTCGTTGGAATGTTCTGTTCATTCTGTTCAACAGATGGCTCCTGAATAATTACGGCTTGCTTAACAGAAACATTCTCTACTGTTGGAGCAACAGTCTTAACAGCTTTTTGAGGGCTGTTTTTTGCACTGCTTTTTACACTGCTTTTTACGCTGTTTCTTGCATTGCTCTTTGTATTACTCTTTGCATTACCTTTGGTACTGCTTGTTTGAACTGTTTTTTTTCTCATATCATTGATCTCCCTTTTGCATTTTACAAAGTCCGAAATCTATTACGTCTTAACTAAAATGTCCTCCGGTAAGTTCCTGATAAACATTCATTTTGCAGATATTTATCATTTCCTGTTAATCTCAATTATAACACAAAATGCGCAAAGTAACTATTATTATCTGAAATGCTTCCATCACTTAACTCTTACCTGAATGATACAAGCTGGTTTATTCCTTTTCATTATATCTGCCTCTTTTATTTTACAGATACACTACATGGAAAAAGGGATCTTCCACTCAGTCAATTTGAATAAAAAACATAATCTGTTTTTATTTCACGCATTCCATAATTATCATCTCACATCTGTCATATCCAAGCTGTGAGCTGTTCAGGCACAGTGTGTAATTGCTGGCTTTTCCCCAGTTCTGATCTGTGTAAAAGTTATAATTTGTTCTTCGCCTTTTATCTGTGTCTGCCATCATTTTCACAGCTTCCTTCTCTTCTACATTGTATAAACCAGTGATACGCTTTATTTTTTCCGGCATGTCCCCATGAATAAATACATTCAGCACATCATCCCGGTCTTTCAGTATATAGTCTGCATTTCTTCCAATGATCACACAAGGCTCCTTCTCAGCCAATCCTAAAATAATATTTGTCTGTGCCTCATACACCATGTCCTCCACAGATTTTCCTGTGATATCACGACCGGAAAATGCATATGCGAACAAACCTTTTTTCGGAGATAATTCCGCATTTTCCTGAATATATTCCGGTGATAAGCCGGACTTTTCTGCAATCTGACCAATGATATTTTTATCATAATAGGCAATTCCGAGTTTCTTTGCCACTTCTTCTCCGATAAAACGTCCACCGCTTCCAAATTCCCTGCTGATCGTAATAATTCTTTTTGCCATCTCTGATTCCTCCTAGTTTAAAACATCAACCCTATTTTTTCTGATTTTCTTTAAAAATACATATCCCACAAAACATGAAATTATTTCAGTAATTGGAAATGCCCACCAGATCAACGAAACTCCCATCTGACCATTTCTGACAAACAGAGAAAAGATTCCCGCCAATGGCAGGATAATAATCAGCTGTCTCAAAAGTGAAATCACCAGTGATTCCAGGCCACCATCCAATGCCTGGTAAATTCCCTGATAAGCAACATTAATTCCGGCAAACAAGAAACTCACTGAAATCACTCTCATCGTGGCAATAAAATATTCTCTTGACTGTCCTGCATTAAACAGCATCGCAAACGCTCCGGGGAAAATCTCCGTAATTGCAATTCCCAGAATCATTAATGCAATAGTATAAATAAGTCCATATTTGATAGCATCCTGAATTCTCTTTTTACTTCTCATTCCATAAGCAAATGCAATGATCGGAGTGATCGCATCTCGCAGACCAAAAGCAAGGAAGAGAACAAACTGCTGGACTTTATAGAACAATCCATAGGCTGTCTGTGCTGATGGATTGAACTTCAGGATCAGATTCATCACATAAACCATAATAGACATCAGAGCCTGCGCAATAATTGCCGGAAGTCCGATTGCATAGATTTCTTTTATAACACCAGCATTCGGTTTCATGTATTTCGGTCCATGCCCGAATTCCCTGTTCAGTTTCATATGAAAAATAAGCAGCAATACAGCAGAAGCAACCTGACCAATTACAGTTGCGTAAGCTGCACCTTTCACTCCCATTTCAGGGCAAGGTCCAATACCGTAGATCATGATCGGATCGAGAATGATATTTACAACGGCACCAACCACCTGTCCGATTGTAGAATAAAGAGAACGACCTGTTGCCTGTAATAGCTTTTCAAATAAAGAAAAGAAAATAATACCAAAAGAAATCACACAGCATATCCGCAGATAACTGACTCCCATTTCAAGTACTTCTGCATCAACTGTCTGTGATGAAATATATGCTTTCACTCCAAAAATACCAAACAGTAAGCAGACCACGTAAATGATCACACCCAGGAACAGACTGTTTCCTGCTACCTTTGCAGCCTTTTCCCTGTTTCCCTGTCCAAGTGTCCTTGCAAGAAGTGCATTGGTTCCTACACCTGTTCCGATTCCTGCCGCTACCATAAGCATCTGAACCGGAAATACCAGAGTGAGGGCATTTAATGCAGCTTCACTGCCTACTCTCATATTTCCTACAAACGCACTGTCTACAATGTTATAGACCGCCTGCAATGCCATGGATAAGATCATAGGGATTCCCATCTGGATCATCAGCTTATTCACCGGCATATCCTTCATTTTGTTGCTTTCTGCCATTTTACTTTAACTCCTCTCTTTTCTGCACAAAAAAAGTGCGCACCCTGTCACATAAGCTGGACTTACGCTGACAGGCTACACACTTTTTTCATAGCAAATATTCTATTTAACAAAAGAAAAATGAGTAGCATGAAACTGGATTTACGCTCATCTGCTACTCGTTCATTATCATTATATTTCCTGTTTTTTTAAAAGTCAAACAAAATATTTTTTATAATGCATATCAATCTATTTTATTTTGATTGATGTAATCAATAATCGTTTTACAGATTTCCTGTTTTGGCTTTTCAAGTGCAACTCCCAGTTCCATATATAACAGATTTTCTGCTATCTGGAAATACCTTGCATCTGTAGCAGTACACTTTTTCCCCTGTGCAAGTCTTTTCTGCTTCCGCTGATAAATCATTTTTATAATAGCAACTAATGCCTCAGGGTTATTTGCTCTTACTGCTTCTTTATAATTTTGTTCCCTCATTTTTTCATTGTTTGTCCATGCTGTCGGGATATCCGGAATTCGTTTGATCAGATTCCAGGCTTCTTCTTTTGTCAGACATAATCTCAGTCTTGAATCTGAGCTTGAAACAGGAACATATATTTTTTCCTTTTCATCTTCTACTGGTTTCATCAGATAATATAACTTATCGTTTTTTTCATCCTGCGGATTCAAATATAAAATATTTTCTATTTTACAGATACCTGTAACTGGTTTGCTGACAAAGTCTCCAATTTCATATTTCACAAAATCCACTCCTTGCTGACTGGCATTCTTATTCCGTAAAAGTATAACGTACAAAAGAACCCTGATTGTCTCCTGTTACTATTACAACATCTCCACTCTCATTGCGTGTGGATTCCAGAATCGGAAATCTTCCATTTTCTTTTACATAAGCTTCCGGGCTGGCTGCTTCTGCCTCGATCAAAGTTTTTTTACTGTACTGTTCTCCTCCACACGGATTTATATCCTCAATAAAGATTTCATACTCATGCATATGCAATTCCTCCTGAGATTCATTTTATAAAAACAAGCAGCACAACTGTTGTTTTCCGACTCATTATGCTACTCGCCCTTATTTTTATTATAAAGCCATTTTACTTTGATTTCAAAAGCGTTTTTTACTAAAAATGTATCTTCTGTTTTTGGGCATTATTACTATGTATTTACCTATAGTAATTTTAACTTCCGATCTACACCCTGCATATCTTTGCTCTGCTATAGGTTTCTGTTACCTGTAATTATAACTGATTTCCTCTCATTTGATAATGCACTTTTCGGCACCAAAAAGTGCCCCCGTATAGCAAAAGTGACTGCAGATATTGCCTGAAAAACCACCTGGGAAAAAGTTTCATTTTGATACTTTATATGTTAAAATGAGACATATCGTATCAAGTGAGGGGTTTTACAGATGTCTAAAAAGAAATATAATCTGAATACAATTTACATCTCTGAGCGTCTGCAGGAGAATCTGAAGCCGATTTCACAATCTGCATTCACTGCTGTGACCGCTCCCATGGGATATGGAAAAACAACTGCTATCAACTGGTATCTGGACAAACAGAGCAAAAACGGAAATTCCTGTGTGATCCGGATCAGTATTTATTCTGATAATCTGTCTGTTTTCTGGCAGAGCGTTCAGAAGGCATTTGCCTTCGCAGGGCTTGATTTTCTGGATAATTATAGCTGCCCCTCAGATGCTGCCAGTGCCGGGATGCTTGCTGATGAGCTTTGTTATTCCCTGAGCGGTCAGATCTCTTACTACATTTTTATTGATGATTTTCATCTGCTGGGCGAACCTCATGTTGCAGATTTTTTTTGTATGCTTGCCAACAGACTGCCTGAAAATATCCACCTGATCGTATCCGGCAGAAATGCTTTTCTGTCCGGAAAAGAGATTCTCCGTCTTGGCAAAAAGTTATATCAGATCCATACCAGGGATCTGTGTCTGAATCGCCGGGAGCTTTCTGTCTATACCCATCGCTGCGGTGCCAGCCTGAACGAAGATCAGCTGAACACGCTTCTCTATTCCAGTGAGGGATGGTTTTCTGCAGTCTATCTGAATCTCTGTACCTTTTTTGAAAGCGGACACTTCCCTGACCATACTTCTAATATCTATGATATGTTTTCCTCTGCTATGATTGCACCGCTTTCACATAAGCAGCAGGAATTTCTCACTGTTATGGGACTTGCAGATGAATTTACCGTCGAGATGGCTCTTTTTATTACAGGAAATCCGGAAGCCGGACAGATTCTTTCCCTTATGACCAGACAGAATGCTTTTATCACTCCTTTGCCTGATGGAGTCAGCTTCCGTTTTCACCATATGATGAAGGAATGTACACAGCGTGCCTTTGCCATGCTTTCCCATGAAAAACAGACAGATTTCCGGAATCGTTACGGACAATGGTATGAATCCCGGGGACAGTTCCTGCAGGCACTTGCTACCTATAACAAGGCTCTTAACTATGATGCAGCACTTGCTGTTATCCAAAAGGATGCAGGAATCCTCCTGGCTTCTCTTTCGCCGGAAAAGGTTCTCGCATTTCTTGATGCCTGTCCAACAGAAATCCTGAAGAACAGACCTCTGGCCCTTCTCGTATTAATGCGCCGTATGTTTACCTGGCATCAAATTCCCAAAATGCTGGAACTGAAGCAGCTTCTGACAGATACCATAGCTGAAGATAACACTTTGTCCGAAGATGAGAGAAAGAATCTCTCCGGAGAATGTGATCTTATTATGAGTTTTCTGATGTATAACGATATCACCGGCATGAGCGTTCTGCACCGTCAGGCCAGTTCCAAAATGACCAGACCTGCCATCAGTATCCGCAATACAGGAAGCTGGACCTTCGGTTCTCCTTCTGTTCTGATGATGTTTCACCGCAGATCCGGAACCCTGGATGCAGAACTGACAGCTATGAATGAATGTATGCCCCACTATTACAGGATTACCCAGGGACATGGACAGGGTGCGGAATTGCTCATGAATGCAGAGGCAGCATTTATGCAGGGGAATTTTTCAGATGCACAGATTCTGCTGGAGCAGACTTATTCCACCATTGCATCAAACGGACAGCACAATATTTCGCTCTGCTGTGATTTCCTTGCTGCAAGGCTTTCCCTTTTTCAGGAGGGCGTCACCTTTGTGAAGAACCCTGAAGTAAAGCGTAAGGAGTTTCTGTCTCTCCACAATATGATGTGGCTGAATATTTTTGACAGTACTTATGCTTACTACTATGCATTAATTAGAATGCCGGAAAAGATTCCTGCATTATTTAAAGACCATATGTTATCCACTGTCAGCTTTCTTTCTCCCTGCAGACCTATGATGGAAATGATCGAGAATCAGGTCTTTCTTTCACAGAAAATGTACGCAAAAGTTATAGGCAGAAGCGAAACGCTTCTGCCTGTCTGTGAGAAAATGCACTATGAACTTGTGTCTCTCCACGTTCAGATCCAGACCGCTGCAGCTTACGCAATGCTGGGCAAACATCATGATGCACGACAGCTGCTGCAGAAAGCCTTAGGACACGCCATGCCGGATGGCTTTCTGATTCCGTTTGTAGAAAATTATACCTATATCAAGGACGTGCTGGGCAGTATTAATTCCATAACACCAGAGCCTTTCACAGACCGGATCCTTTCCCTTGGTTCTGTTTATGAACAACACTGCCTCCGCCTGTCCAGCCGTAATTACAGGCCTGAGATCCTAAATATGCTGAACAGCAGAGAAGCAGAAATCGCAGCTTTGATCACCGACCGTCTGAGCAACCGCGAAATCGCAGAGAGGTTATTTCTCTCTGAAGGCACTGTGAAACAATATGTCAACCAGATTTATTCCAAGTTGATGATCAACGGTGATACACGCACCAAAAGGAAACAACTGGCAGAGCTGATTTCTTCCATAAACAAGAGCCTTACCTGACACTTTGAGAAAAAAAAGCAAGGAAATTCACATGACCAAAGTCTTGCGATTTCCTTGCTATTTGGCAAGAATTACAAATTTAAAGTTTTTTACTTATTTGCATTTCTGTTTCCTTGAGAATATCCTCGGAAATCTCAGTTTTATTCAGCATCATGTCTGCTCCCGGATTACGATAGAAGAAAAAATCCCTATCTCCATCCGGATATGTATGTACCATAGCAAGCGTAGTATGAATTTTTTCATCTGTACATAATCCAATGTCATCAATTCCTGCTTCTTTTATGGCTTCTCTCAACTGATCTCCAAAAAAATCATTACCAACCTTACCAATAAATGCTGTATTATGTCCCAATTTATAACGCTTTATTATAATAAATCATATTTCACTATATCAAGCTTAACTGCACCATCAGCAAAGAAAGAAATCCCCTTTGCTTCCTGCTTTGTAAGAATAACCGCAGACATAACCTGCTCGCCGTCATTAATAAATACTTCCACACTAAACTTATCCAAAATCACACGCAATTTTAGTTCATTGCTGTCACCGTTTACCAGACAACTGCTCTGATGAACCAGCGCCCGTTCGCTTCCTGAGAATTTTCTATCGATTTTTAAAACAGATTCATCCGGACGGAAGCATAATGTAGAATGATATTTCTCATTCTCTGCAAAACAGAGTTCAAATTTTTTATAAAGATTGTCTTTATCTGCCGGTCGTATCACAAGTTCCAGATCTACCGTTCGTCCTTCAATCTGATCCAGTGTGAGCCTGGTATCTTTTATCACAACATTGTTATACTCGACTTTGTTTGCACGCATGGCATTAAGTTCTCTGATCGGAACCTGATACAATCTTCCGTTTTTAACAGACAGTTCTCTTGGAAGACTCATTTGTGCGAACCATCCAGAGTCATTGCATCGATATGCAAGCGTATCCCAGTTCTGCATCCAGGCGATCATAATTCTTCGTCCATCCGGTGCAAGCAGTGTCTGCATTGCGTAATAGTCAATTCCGTAATCAACACCTTGACAAAACTGTTCCTTTAAAGTATGTGTCTCAGGATCCAACTCCCCAATAATACATAACGTTCCATTTCCATTATGAAATTCTAATCCTTCCGGAAGCATATCCTGTGGACTTGTCAGAAGCACATATTTGCCGTCCAATTCAAAGAAATCCGGGCATTCCCACATTTTTCCATAACGATTTTGATTCTTTGCCAGAATGCTTACAAATTCCCATTCAAAGCCATTTTTACTTCTGTAAAGAAGGAATCTGTCCGCTTCCATCAGCCGGACGACTTCCTATAACACAATAAAAGTTTCCATCGTTCCCTTTCCAGATTTTGGGATCACGAAAGTCTACTTTACTAGCCCCCTTTGGAAGATCTTTGGCTGTCAGAACCGGATTCTTATCATACTTTTCATAATCCTTACCATCTCCAACTGCCACTGCCTGTGTCTGAATATCCCTTACAGTTCCGTCTTCCAGTTTCTCCTGATTTACAGAAGTATACATAAGCAACTGTCTGCCATCCTCTAATTCTATGGCACTTCCTGAAAAACAGCCGAATTTATCATAATCTTCATCCGGTGCCAATGCAGTCGGAACATAGTTCCAATGCAATAAATCCTTACTCACTACATGTCCCCAGTGCATACTGTCCCAATGTGTGCTATACGGATTATACTGGTAGAACAAATGATACTCTCCTTTATAATAGGAAAATCCATTTGGATCATTCATCCAGCCAACATAAGGAGTTATATGAAAGGCTGGTCTTTCTTCCTCTTTGATCTGCTGTCCCTGTATAAATTCATATTTTCTTGCCTTTTCCAACATTTCGCTCATATAGTTCCTCCTGTCAAAATGATATCTTCTCTTATTTTTCACTGCTTAATGAATCCTGATACTGGTCAAAATATTTTTGCTTGATTGAAAGGTAATCGGAAAGCCCGTACTTCTCCATTTTTTTCAGATAAGAATCCCATTCTTCATCAATTCCTCCGTTCAGGATCCAATCTGCTTTCTTCTGTTCTGCATATTTCTTAATATCTGTATCATACTGTGACACTTTGTTTGTATCATCAATACTCATAAATACATTAGGATAAACATATTTGCTGTTCATATCCTGTAAATATGTCTCATGCATATTATCCAGACGCCATTTTGCATCTTCCGGCTGTGTTACATATACGTCATAATATTCATTTAATATAGCGAGAGGACCATTTACAGATTGCGCTTCACGTACTTCCACCGGTGACTGATCTCCTAAGTCCATATGCTTTAACATTTTTTCGCCATCTTTGTTTACAGACAGCTCAAAAATATTAAAGGAATCCTTCTCTCCATAGGTTCCCCAGTTATTTTGTGGAGACTGAAGGGGTGCATACATCTGATCGATCCATGCGGCAGCAAGTGCCGTGTTACGGCAGCTGGTAGTAAGCACACATCTTCCTCTGTCAAAACCGCTGGTCTCACTGTTGTTCTGTCTGGTGATATTTCTCATTCCATCCGGTCCGGTCAGTGCCGGAAGCATCACATAATCCGTATTGTTGTCTATATTAGCAATATCCCATGTGAAGCAAAGTCCATAACGGTGATTCTTTCCTTTTGCAACATAAGTAGACCATTCCTGTGTAAATGCTTCCGGATCGATCAGATTCTCTGTCACAAGTTTATGCAGCCATTTGATACCTTCTTTGTATCCTTCCTGAACCGTTGTATAAATCACCTTACCTTCATCTGTTACAGCAAAATGATCTCCTGTGTCCCCATAACCATCTCCGAATCCATTTATTAAGATTGAAGGATCCTGATCTCCGTTATTGATAATAAATGACATTGGTATTACATCACCTTCAATGGAAAACTCTTGTTTCAGATCATCTGCATGATCTCGAAATTGAATCAGTACCTGCTCCAGTTCGTCTGTTGTGGTTGGAATCTCAAGACCAAGATAATCAAGCCATTTCTTATTAATATAAGGAATATCTCCAATGGCCTGAATTGCTTCTTTTCCGGAACCAAGCTGTTCAATCCACGGAAAAGAGTAAATATGTCCATCCGGTGCTGTACACATGGTTCTGTATTCCGGGTATTTTTCAAACACAGCCTGAAGGTTTGGCATATATTTGTCAATCAGATTTTCCAGCGGAATAATTATTCCCTGCTTTGCATAACGCAACAGATCATAATCACTCATGCCTGCATTAAACAGCCCATCCGGCAGATTTCCAAACTGAGCCAACGCCAGATTCTTTTTATCTGAAAACTGATCTGATACAAAGCAGGTCCAGTCAATATGAACATTGGTCTGTTCTTCCATTCTCTGGAAAATCACTCTTTTATTTGGATCCTGTGTTGAAGTGGCCGGTGCACTGGTAATAAAAGAAAGCTCCTCTGTTTCTTTCAATGGAAACTGTACATCCGATACCGGTGTATCCGGATTAATCTCAGCATCAAGCCTCTGCTGTTTTCCACACCCCATTATACTTACCATCATTGTTAAAGAAAGTCCAAGTGCAAGCAAACTTCTTACTCTGTTTTTCTTCATATCTGTATCATTCCTTTCTTTAGCCTTTTACCGATCCAACCATAATTCCTTTATCAAAATATTTCTGGAAAAATGGATACATCACTAAAAGTGGTAAACTTGATACTACAATTGTTGCATATTTCAACTGTTCTGCTACCTTTGCCATCTCTGCTGTGCTTTGGATATCTGCAATCATTCCCGGCTGTGGAGTATTCTGCACCAGGATTGAACGCAGTACCAGCTGCAGTGGCTGAAGATTTGCATCGTTCAGATAAATCATCGCATCAAAGTAGCTATTCCACATTCCGACAAATGACCACAGTGCCAGTACTGCAATGATCGGTTTACATACCGGCATCATAATTTTGAAAAAATGCTGAATTTCATTAGCACCGTCAATTGCAGATGCTTCTCTTAATTCTGCCGGAATTGACTGATAATAAGTTCTTGCAAGAATCATATTCCAAACGTTAAATGCTCCCGGAATCAAAACCGCCCATACTGTATTTACCATATGCAGCTGATTGATCAAAATAAATGTTGGAATCATTCCTCCCCCAAAAAACATTGTGATCAGAAAAATCAGATTAAAAAATTTTCTTCCCACAAATTCTTTTTTAGACAGAGGAAAGGCTGCCAGTAATGTTACAAAAACTGAGATCACTGTAAATACAAATGAATACAGAAAAGAATTCAAAAATCCGCGCCAGATCATCTCATTCTCCAGTACTCTTCTATAAGCATCCAAAGTCCAGTCCTTAATATCAGAGCTCAGTCCCTGATTATTCAAAACAGTAGGATCCATAAAAGATGCAAGCACTACATATATAATTGGAATCGCAATAGAAAGTACAAACAGTCCAAGAATCGTGAATCCAATTCCAAGGATCAGACGATCTGTCCTTGAATATTTTCTCTTCTTTTTCTCCATCTTCTCTTCCTCCTATAATCCCTCTCCATCATTCAGCTTCTTTACAACCCAGTTTACAAAAATCAACAGAATTACATTTACAACTGAATTAAACAGACCTACTGCCGTAGAATAACCATAATCACCGTTCAAAAGACCGATGCGATATACATATGTAGATAAAATTTCTGATGCCGGCAGGTTCATATCTGTCTGCAATGCATATGCCTTCTCAAATCCAATGCTCATAATATTTCCTGCCTGCAGGATAAACTGAATTACAATAATGTTCTTAATCGCCGGAAGCTCCACGTACCAGATCTGCTGCAAAAGGTTTGCTCCATCCATAACTGCCGCTTCTTCCAACTCTTTGCTCGCATTAGATAATGCTGCAGTATACATAATAGATGCCCAGCCTGCAGTCTGCCAGATTCCACTTGCTATATAAATAGTACGGAAAGCAGATGGCATTGTCATCCAGTTTGTGCTAATCCCAAGCAGCCTGTTCAAAGGTCCTACCGGTGATAACAGCATACGAACCATACCACAAAGTACTATTACAGATATAAAATTCGGCATATAGATCAGAAGCTGTACTTTTTTCTTGATCCCTGTTTTTTGAATACGATTCATAAGTAATGCCAGAATAATCGGAACCGGAAATCCCCATAATAATCCATAGATACTCAGCTTTAATGTATTCATCAGATAGTTCATAAAATCCGGTGATGATAAAAAACGTCTGAAATATTCAAGTCCAACCCATGGACTTCCAAGTACTCCCTTGATTACATTATAATCTTCAAACGCAATCAAAAGCCCTCCCATCGGAAGATACTTAAAAATGATTGTCAGTAAAAGTCCCGGCATTAAGAAAAAAAGATATAACTGCCAGTTTTTCTTCACATACGTAACCTTATTTCTCCACGTCTGCTTGCTTACGGGCTTTGCTTGGTTCTGCACTGTTTTCATGCACTTTTTCCTCCATTCCTTTCATACATTGTTCATGAAACCGGTTAAGTAACCGGTTACTTTATAATCTGATGTTACTACATCACACACTCTCTGTCAACACTTTTCTTCATTAAAATAACCGGTTACGTAATCGGTTATTTTAATATTGCCTTTTTGTATAATAATTGCTATACTAAAAAAAATATTTGCATTTATTTATAAGGAGAATAAGTTTCATGTCAAAAAAACAGGTGACATTTGCAGATATTGCAGCATATACCCATTTTTCAAAAACTACAATATCAAGATATTTCAATCATCCTGATTCCCTTACACTTGAAAATCAGGAAAAAATTTCTCAGGCCCTTGATATCCTTGGCTATAAAAAAAATAAACTTGCAAAAGTTCTGGCGAATGGAAAAAGTGAATTTATCGGAATCATTATTCCGAATCTTTATCTGCATTATTATTCTGAAATGCTGACACAACTGCTGTCCAGCTACAGTGATTATCACTACAAATTTCTCGTCTTTAGCAGTGAACATGGGGCTGAAGAAGAACAGCAATATATTGAAGAGCTCCTATCCTATCAGATTGAAGGTCTCATTGTTTTAAGTCATACGCTGTCATCAAAACAATTATCCTCCTATCAGATTCCCATCGTTGCCATTGAACGTGAAGCGGAATATATCAGCAGTGTTACCACTGACAACTATATGGGTGCGCTTCAGGCTACCACTCTGCTGATCCGTGATAAATGTGATATACTGATCCACATCAATGTCAATGTTGAGAAAACAGTTCCTGCTTACGACCGTATTCGCGCATTTAAGGAAACCTGTGAAGAATATCAGGTTCCTTATGATATTGATCTAAGTGTAAGCGGTAATTCTTATCAGGAAATTTTAAATGAAATAAGACGCATTTTTACAAGAATAGAAGAGAAATATCCCAATCAAAAAAAAGGTATTTTCCTTTCCAACGATACTTATGCAAACATGTTTCTTAACCTGATTTTCCAGAAATACCGAGAATTACCCTCTTTCTATGAAATCATAGGATTTGATAATTCTCCCATTGCCAGTGAGGCAATTCTCCCAATCACAACCGTTGGTCAGCAGATTGATATTATTGCACAAACTGCCATGGAGCTTCTGGTTCAACAGATGGAAGAACAAAAAAAACGTTCCCCTAAACCACTGGAAAAGCCTGTCCATAAACAGATTACTCCAATATTGATTCGCCGTAATACAACCAGTTAAAACTAACCTTTCATTTTTCTCCGGAATACAATCTGTCCCAGAAATATTTCTGCCATATCGGATATTGGAATACTTAATTATTTGGGCAAAAAGGGGATGCCGAAAAGTGGTATTAACCGGCATCCCCTTTATTGATTGTATTATCTTATTTCATATGATCTTTTTCAGTTATTTTGCGAATAACCCGGCATGGATTTCCAGCAGCCAGACTATATGGAGGAATATCCCTTGTCACAACACTTCCTGCTCCTATTACACATCCCTCTCCTATGGTAACACCGCCACAAACAACCACATTGGATGCCAGCCAGCAATTATCTTTTATAGTAATTGGTTTCTCCTATTCAAGATTATAAAAGCTTCCATCTTCTCTTTTTCTGCTATTACGTTCTTCAAGTAAAAATGGGTGCATGGGAGTTGCCAATGTGACATTTGGACCAATCATCACATTATCTCCTATATGTACTTCACATACATCCAAGCAGGTGAAATTAAAAATTGTTCCAATTCTTTATCCGTTGGATCATATAACTCTCCACTTACCATTTTTTCTCTTTCTGTCATTTCTGATAACCTCCAGTAAAAATTTTATTACCAAGTTAGTTATTTCCGAGTACTTGATAAGTTGTTCCTACTGCAATAATATATAGATAAGGAGAATCACTGTCAATGCAATCGTAAAAATTTGCGATTGATTTTTTGATTAATTTTAACTGTGTTATGGTCAAAAATCGTTTCTAACTCATGGGATTGTAAAACAGATTTTTGTACCCATCTATCAGGGCAAAATAACTGATATCTTTTAATTTAGACGCAGTGAACTCACGGTCAACAATAATCATCCCTTTTCGCGCAATGAGATTTCTAATCTATTCTTCATAGTTCAAAAATAGTTTTATCGGTTTTAATGCTTTTTCTATCGCTATAAAAATCTGCGTATATAGAAAAATGGAGGACCCTTAGGTCCTCCGTCCGGTCGCAGGCATCGCAAGTTTCTGCAACCTGATCACTGACAAGCATTTTAATACGAGTCTTTCTAAAAGACAAGTGCTTTCTGCGAACATTGTCCATTTGCACCATGACTCCTGCATTAGTTCCAAGATTACTTATAAAAACAATCTACAGTTTGGAAAAATCTATTCCAAACCAATTGGCAATTTTGCTTTGAATGTTCTCTCTTTCAAGCAGGTTCAATGGTTTTCTAATAATATCTTCTTGCTTCTACCTTAAGATATTATGAGAAAGAATGCTTTCCCTATTAAAGACTTTCAGGATAAATTCCAACAAATGAGAGCAGCGGAAGTACACGGAAATCATGTAAAACAATTTTCACTTTCTGGGCTTTTTGCCCCTTAACAGAAATGATCTTCTTATAACCAATTACTGTTCCTGTGTAAATACTGTTCCATATTTCCCCCTCTTTAACAAATATCTCAAATTTTTCCACTCTCTGACTATAGCAGACAGCCTCTTTTAATACCAGATACCCTAAGTTGTATGAACCGTCCAGACAAATGGTTATTTCTACTGGCAGTTCGCTGCTTTCAGGCTGAAACCAGGTTTCTGAAGTATCATCTGTCAAATCAGAAACCGGATGCGTCGGATCTTCATTTTCTGAAAAAATATGTGCTGTACTCATTAAATTATGAGTAAAAGATTTCTTTTTCCAACTTCCAAATTCTTCCAGACGTTTAACATCATTTTCATGAAGAAGCCCGTTTGGCATAGGTGGAATATTTAACAAAAAGGTTGCATTTCCTCCAACAGCCCCAATATAGATATAGATCAGCTCCTCCAGACTTTTCACCTGATCATCTTCTTCTGGATGATAAAACCATCCAGGTCTTATAGAAGTATTTACTTCTGCCGGATACCAGATCAGATTCGTTTCACCTTCAAGCGCTCTTCTGCTTCCAAGATCTTCCATGTCGCTGGTGATCCGGCGCATTCTAAATTCCTTATCATCGGTCTGCTGGCTTCTTTCCTGTACACTCTCTGCAAGTGCTGTACGTGCAGGAACAACACTCCACTCAGATTTTCTTACATCGCCAGCTTCATTTCCGCACCACCTGATATCCGGCCCACACACACAGATACATGCGTCTGGCTGATATTTTCTGACACATTCATAATAGCGTTTCCAGTCATATATCTGTTTTTTTCCATTTGGTCCTTCTCCGCAGGCACCATCTAGCCAGACACTAAAAATATCTCCATAACCGGTGAGAAGCTCAGTCAGCTGTGCCAGATAGTAATCATCATATTCTTTTCCGCTTCCGTAACAAGGCTTGTTGCGATCCCATGGTGAAAGATAAATTCCAAATTTCATCCCATAACGACGGCATGCTTCAGACACTTCCCAGACCACATCTCCCCTTCCATTTTTCCATGGACTGGAGACAACGCTATGGCTGGTATATCTGGTCGGCCACAGGCAGAAACCATCATGGTGTTTACAGGTAAGGATTACCCCTTTCATACCTGCATTTTGTGCTGCAGACACCCACTGGTCTGCAACAAACTCTGTAGGATTAAAAATTTGTGGTGTTTCTGTTCCATCTCCCCACTCACGATTGGTATATGTATTCATTCCAAAATGAAAGAACGCATAAAACTCTGTTGCCTGATAGGCAAGCTGGCGGCTGGAGGGAACTATTTTTATTAATTCCTGATCAGTTGGCATTTTATTTCCCCTTTCATTTTACCCTTTTAACCCGCCTGCACCAATTCCCTGAAGCAGATATCTTTGTCCAATCAGATAAATAATGATTGTTGGAATCATAATAATTACAAGTCCTGCAAACAGTGCACCCCAGTCCGTGGCATATTTCTGCACTTCAAACAAGTTTGCCATTCCGATGGGAAGAGTTTTCTTTGCATCTTCCGTGAGAAGAACAAGTGCCAATGGATATTCATTCCAGAAGCCCATGGCACTTAACATCGTAATGGTCGCAATTCCGGGTTTTGCAAGAGGCACCATAACTCTTGATAGCAGTTGGATATTAGTAGCACCGTCAATTCTTGCAGATTCCTCGTAATCTCTGGGTACTGCAGACATAAAGCCCTGTAAAGTAAAGATACAAAAAGGAAACTGCATAACTGCATAAACAAGGCATAGTACCGGCAGGTTATTTAATCCATTCACAGCCTGTAATTCCAGAAACAAAGGAATCATAATGTAGGTAGCCTGCAGAAAAATACATGCCATATAAATGGCAGAGATCAGTTTGCTGCCCGCAAAACGGTATCTTGCCAGTACATAAGAAATGGGAATAACCAGAAGCAATAGCAATACAGTGGAAAACACAGTCACAAATATGGAATTTCCAAAATAAGCGGCGATATTTGCTTTCTGCCATGCTGCCACAAAATTATCCAAATTCAAAGCTGTGGGCAATGCATAGGGATCTGTCAAATATTCTGCATTTGTCTTAAACGCAGACATCAGGTTCCAGAAAAGCGGGTACAAAAAGATAACGGTAAACAGAATCATCAGGATTCTGATACACCAGGTTCTTACAGTTTTCATCAGTCTCCCTCCTATTCTTTTTCAGATGATACTTTTTTAGAAATCATTGCAAGCACAATTGCAAGAATCAGGGTAAACATGGCGATTGCCATGGCATATCCAAAATTAGCGTTTCGCATACCCTGCGTATACATATACTGTAAAAGCACACTGGAAGCACCGTTTGGTCCACCGCCTGTCATAACGTTGGACAGAGTAAAACTTAAATTGATAGTACCAGACAGGGAAAGTATATAGGTCGTTCCAATGGATCTGCGAAGCAGCGGAATGGTAATCCTAAAGAACTTCTGCACTCCTGTTGCACCGTCAATGGAAGCAGCTTCATAAACCTCCTGGGAAATCCCGTCAATGGAAGCCACATGCATAACCATATAATAACCAATAGCCTGCCACACCAGGGCTGCACCGATACACCAGAGAGCCGTTTTTCCCTCTCCAAGCCATGCGTGTTTCCAAGTGGAGAAATGGAACAGATCCAGCATATGATTCAGAATTCCTCTTGTGGGATTAAACACAAAAGACCACACAATACCAACTACAGTCATGGAAACAATACTTGGGAAAAAGAATACGGTCCGGTAAAATGACTTTTCCTTGAGCTGTCCCTGAGTAAGGATAAATGCAAATACAAGACTTAGAAATATGGTCACAGCCGGGATTACCAGCATCAGCTTAAGAGTATTAAACAGTGCCTGAAGAAAATCCTTATCCTGGAACATATACTTGTAATTATCCAAAAATACAAATTTGCTGTTAAAGCCTACGCTAAGTGCAGTGGAACTGGTAAAAGACAGATAAATGGCATTTACCATAGGCACAATCATAAAAACAATGGTTAAAATCAATGCAGGAAGCGTACACAGGGCTATAAATAATCTGGGCTTCTTTACCACGCTTGTTCACCTCTTTAAATTTAAAGTATTTAATAAATGTGGATGACATCACCGATTGGCGATATATCTGTTCAGGGTTACAAAAGGCTGCTGCATAGCATACACTGTGTAGCAGCCTTTCCATGCTTTACCGTTTTTATCCGGCTGGTATATGAAGTTTAGTTGGCAGCTTCCATATCAGCACGAACCTGTGCAAAAGCATCTTCCACATTCTGTGCCCACTCTTCCACTGTCATTTCATCATTCATAACAGATGTAATCGGATTAAATATCTCATCTTTCGGGTTAACCTTGCAGTCAGCCGGAACTGCTGCGAAGCTCATAATCAGGGAGGAGGCATTTGCCTCTTCGTAGATTCCGTACATGTTGTAGATTGCAGTAGACAGCTTATCTTTTGCTACTTCACGGGCACTCTTGGTAGCATAGAGGGCACCGGAAGCTTCTGCAAAAGCAGATACAGATTCATCACTATACAGGAAACGAAGAAATTCTTTTGCAAGTTCTGGATTCTTGGCAGCTGCCGGAATGGAAAACTGCTCGCAGCTGTCAAATACATAGTGCACATCGTCTGCGTTCTCGGTCGGGATCGTAGCCATTGCAAATTCAAATCCATCTTCTCTTGGCGCATCCTGCATCTCATTTTCCATCCAGGTTCCGTTTGTGATAAATGCAGCTTTTCCAAGCATCATCTCTGTCTGAGACTCTGTATGGTTCATACCAACAGTGCCCTCTAACAGATAGCCTTTATCTGCAATCTCTTTAATATGACTTAAAGCCTTTAACACACCCTCATTATTAAAGGAACCTTCTTCGTAATTGGCAATCTTAGTAAGTGCTTCTTCGCCGCACTCATTTGCAATTGCCGGCCAGAGCATTTCTTCCATGTATCCCGGATAAATTCCCTGATATGTGAAAAGTGCACGTCCGTCAATATCTTTTACCTTATCACCAAGTGCAAAGAACTCATCCCAGGTCTTCGGCACTTCCAGATTATTCTCATCAAAGAATGTTTTGTTGTAAATCAGACCCTGCGGACCACTGTTGAATGGTGCCAGATAGATCTCATCATCTCCGTATGGTGCACACTTTGTACTGGAAAGGATCCCATCTGTAATATCATCGCGAAGGGTACCGGTTCCAGCATAATTTTCTCCGTCAAAAACATCATCCAGGTTGAGAAGTGCATGATCTTTGATCAGGGAAAGGATTACACCATCCTCACCACCATCGTTAAGACAGATAAAATCAGGTGCATTTCCAGCTACAATCTGTGGACGGATGATATCTCCAATTGTAGGGCTGATAGTCATGTTTACTTTCACGCCCTCATGGCTTTCTTCAAAAAGCTCCACCATCTGATTCCAGTAAGCATCCCCATATCCCCCCTGGAAAATGGCAATGTTCAATTCCTGTTCTTCTGCCTCTGCAAATGCAGTAAGCGGGGAAAGTACTGTTGCTGCGCTCATAGCAAGGATCATAGCAGAAGCTGCAAATCTTTTCTTCATAGGTTGTTTCCTCCTTCTTGTTGGCTTTTATTATGTTTGCCTGATGATATTAGTATAATGGAAAATCTTCTTGTGGTAAATTCACAAAACAATTCTTTATATGGAACATTTTTCTGTTATTTTTATATAATATGGATTTTCTTGCGACATATATGTACAATCTTTTTCTATTTGTATTTTAAATGGATTATCTTGTTTTTTTCCTGTATAATAAATCTGTCACAATCCGATACAGTCATGAAAATCAGAACGATTTTTTCCATCTTTACCGGACCATGTACGAATTATTTTTTAGAAATGAGGGACAGCGGCATGGAAAAAAGACAACGATATCAGGGATTTCGAAAATTCAGTATTAGAACCAGGCTGATCATAGCGCTTTTCCTGATCTCTATTGTACCATTAACAGGAATCAGCTTCTATTCGTTTCATATTTTTTCAGAAGCGCTTCGGGAAAAACTTTCCACTTCCATCTCACAGACTTTATCCATGATCAATCTGAATATGGTAAGTGAGATTGAAAAGTATCAGTATCTCTGCGGCTCCATCTGCATCAGTCAGGAAATCAAGGACGGTCTTCTGAAAAAGGGTATGACAGATACGGAAAAGAATCAAGCCATCAATGAAATCCAACATATGATTCGAAGTAAAATCATCTATCCTGCACAGGCAAAAAACATTACAGTATATGATACAGATGGGAATATTTTTTATGATTTGGGATATGATGGGTTATATTCGGATGATGTAAGCAGGATCCTGAGTCGTCTTGAAGAAGAAAATCAGGATGTATGGGCATACGCACATACTTACCGTAACCGGGACATCCTGATTCTTGGAAGAAGAATTTATGAACAATACAGTCAGAGTCGTGTAATTGGTTATACCCTGATTTCCATTGATGAAAAAATTTTTTCCAAAACAGTACTGGAACCAGTAGGTCTGGCTGACTCTTCCAATATTATGTATCTGAATATGGATGGAACAATCCTTTCTTCCTGGGATCGTAGTATTCAACTGGGGCAAAAAACCGAAAAAAAGCTGCTGAAAAATATTCAAGCAAGACTTCCAAACAGAACAGATTTTTTCAGCATTTACAAAGATGGCGAAGAACAGCTGGTTACTTATATTTTCAATAAAAACCTGAACCAGCTGTTTGTATATACCATGCCATATCATTATATTAATTCTGAAGTTAACACTATGTTTTGGAAAATCCTGGCTGTGGCATTCTTCCTTGTTCTACTCTGCATTGGAATTGTAGCTATGGTGTATCCTGGAATTACCTCCCCCATCAGAAGCATGCTGGATTTTTGCAGGGAATTATCAAAGGGAAATCTTTCCGTACGGATCCAGGATGACCACAAAGACGAACTTTCCGATCTTTCCGGAAGCATGAATCATATGGCAGATACCATTGAGAGCCTGATGAAACAACAGAAAAGCCAGGAAAAGAAAAAAAGAGAATTGGAGCTACAGATGCTTCAATATCAGTTAAATCCTCATTTTCTTTTCAACACTTTAAACAGTCTGCGCTTTGTAGCCGCCATGCATAAAGACCAGATTGTAAGTGATGGAATCCAGGCCCTCAGCAGTCTTTTGCAAAATACACTGACTAATAAAAACGAGTATATAACCATTCAGGAAGAGCTTGAGAACCTGGAAAACTACTTCGCGATTTTAAGAATCCGGTATGCCGGAAGCTTTGAGTACTCTTTTGACGTAGAAGAGGAAGAACTGCTCTCCTGCCTTGTTCCTAAACTAATCCTGCAGCCCCTTGCAGAAAATTCTGTTATGCATGGTTCTTCTGATGACGGCTCCGTTATGGAAATTCTAATCACCTGTTGGGAAGAAAACAATCATCTTATCATAGAACTCTGTGACAATGGAAAAGGATTTGAAGTGACACCTGCAGCGCTGGAACCTCATACAAACCGGAAAAAGATTGGAATTACCAATGTAAATGACCGAATACAGCTGAATTTTGGAAAGGAATATGGACTTAAGGTCAATAGTCACCCTGGAGAAGGAACCACATGTACGCTGACTCTTCCCTTACTATATGTACAAGAACTGTCAAAAGATTATAACAGCTAAAAATCACAACCACTTTTGCCCACAGAAAGGACTTTTATGTACAGTATATTAATTATTGACGATGAACCAATCGTAAAAATTGCGCTTCGCTCCATTCTTCCCTGGGAAGAGCATGGTTTTTTCATTTGTGGAACAGCATCAAATGGTCTTGAGGCTGTTCCACTGATTGAAAAACATCATCCGGATATCATTATCACTGACCTGAAAATGCCTGAAATGGACGGACTGGAACTAATTCGTTTTCTGAAGGAAAAAGAATATCCCGGAGAAATACTGGTACTAAGCAACTACGAAGACTTCGATTCAGTAAGAAGTGCATTGCTTTTAGGTGCTGCGGACTATCTGTTAAAAATCAAAATTCAACCAGATACACTCCTTGCCTGTCTGAACAAAACCACAAAAAAAATGCAAAATACAGCTGACCGAAAAGATTCCATTCTGAAAACAGACATCACTGAACCCATAACCGATCATCTTCTCTCCTTTTTTCAGGGAGAAGAGTCTCTCGATTCGTTCATTGAAAGATATGGAGCAGAAAAATTTGGATTTATGAAACATTCCTGTGCTGTATGCTATGTAACGTTTGAAAAATTTTTATCAAATGATGCATTTTCTATATCAGCTAATCTGCTGCGAGATATGATACTGGATGCTGTTCAGGGAGTGCTACAGCCATACATTCTTGTTCTCAGTGCCCATAATGCGCTCGTAGTATTTTCCCAAAAAGAATTAATGTGCAGTCAAGTAAAAGTGGAACAGCTGATAAAAAAGCTGTATAACCGTTTTACCATGTACCAAGCCTTTGCACCAGATATGCCATATAAAGAAAATCTGAAAAATTATGAAGAGGCCAGGACCACATATCAGGACTTTCTTCATAGTGAGGGGCATTATAAAAATGATGTTGCCAAAACCCTTACATACATAGAAAATAATTACATGCACCGTCTCACATTATCCTCCATTTCGGCAAATGTCAATCTCAGCACTAGCTATTTATGCCGTGTTTTCAAGTCCGAAGTAGGAACAAGTATTACCAGTTACTTAAACAATCTGCGGATAAGAAAAGCTGCTACACTGATAAAGGAGAATACCTTTTCCCTGAAGGAGATCTCCGTTATGGTAGGAATTGACGATCAACTTTATTTTAGTCGATTATTCAAAAAGTGTATGGGAATTTCACCTTCTGAATATGGGAAACGATTTCATCTATAAGCAGGTAATCTGATATAAAACAGCAGGATGTCTTATAATCACAAGATATCCTGCCTTTCATATATCATAATATATTCTTTATATCAGCGTCTTCTGATAACTGCTTCCAGCATTCAGGACGATTTCTTCTTCCATACCATTATATAAGATTACCAGTTTCGCATCAATTGGAGATTTCAGATTTATTTCCGTAACCCGTTTTTCTTTCCACTTGAAATTAAGTGTGATATTACCAGGCGCTTTCACGCCTTCTGCCATCCCATCTTTCCATTCATCTGGTAATGCCGGAAGAAAAACAATTTTCTGCTCTTCATACTGAACTAGCATTTCCAGCACAGCAGCAGCAAATCCAAAATTACCATCAATCTGAAACGGAGGATGGGCACAAAGCATATTCGGATATATCCCGCCACCTACCAGACTGCATGCTTCTTCTCTTGTTAAGCGAAGCTGATTTTTTAATAAAGTCAGGGCATGATTTCCATCTCCAAGTTTTGCCCACAGGCAGGCTTTCCACGCCATACACCAGCCGGTTCCCTTATCCCCACGCCTTTCCAAAGAAGTTCTGCAGGCTTCTATAAGAGGTTCATTCTCTTTATGAATCTGGTTCCCAGGATATAATCCAAACAGGTGAGAAATATGTCTGTGATTGATATCTGCTTCCGGGTAATCATAAAACCATTCCTGAAGCTGCCCTTCTTTCCCAATTTTATAGGCAGGAAGTTTCTGAAGTACATTTTTGACTGCATTTGTAAAATCTTCTACTCCCAGAATTTCACATGCTTTTAAATATAATCCAAACAGTTCTCTCAATATGCTGATATCCATTGTTGACGCAAACGTAACACTATGTGTCGTCATATCTGGTGCAAGGAATGTATTTTCAGGTGAAGTAGAGGGAGCAGTTACATAATATCCCTTATAAGGTACCAGATAGCCCAGGTAAAATTCTACGGCCCCTTGTATAATCGGAAATGCCTTCTTTTTTAAAAAAGCTTCATCCAATGTATAGCAGTAATGTTCCCATAAATGACAGCATAACCATCCAGAACTCATCGGCCACATGGAATATGTACAGGGATTTTCGTCCTGTCCAAATTGTCCAACCGGGCTTGAGTGTCCCCAAATATCCAGATTATGGTGGCTTACCCAGCCAGCCAGATGATAAACATCCTGAGCTGTTTTTTCACCTTTTTTTGAGGTACGTTCTATAAGTTCAAGCAAAGGCATATGACAGTCACTTAAATTTGCTTTTTCTGCTATCCAGTAATTCATTTCCGTATTAATATTTACAGTATAATTACTGCTCCAGGGAGCACGCATATGGTGATTCCAGATTCCCTGAAGATTTGTACATTGTGAACCGGGTACAGATGAACAGATCATCAGATAGCGGGCATAATGAAACATTTTTAATGCAAGTTCATTATCGGGTGTATAATTAATGTCAAGATGCATCCTATCAAAATAATTTGCGTATACATCCATATGCGCCTTTTTTTGCTTTTCATATTGAATGTGCTGGATGTTTTCCATCATACAGTTTCTTTTTGAAAAAAAGAGTTCTTTTTGTTTAAAATCAGTTACTCCGGACACGTAAATATACACATCATTTGGAGTATTTATAAAAAGCTTATCCGCTTGCTGATATACATTTCCACCGTTCGTTTGTACATATAATCCAATTGCAAAACGGATTCCCTGCCCCTCTTCATAAACGACAGGAACTTCGCAGGAATAATAAGGTGGTGCAACATAAATGGGTGCCTGCCCTTCTAATATAATTCCATTTTCTGCAAAAAAAGCAGATTTGTGCTTTATTTCACTTTCCAGTGTTATTGACATTTCAAGATTGCAATTTGGAGAAGTATGATAATGAATTGCCATCACTGGTTCTGACATACTCACAAAAAATTCTCTTTGATAAATCAAATCATCCTGGCAGAATTCTATTTTTTCAGTTGCATTCGTCAGGCACAGTTCTCTTCTATAAAAGCTGTTTCCATTTTGAATGGGTTCTTTCACATTAATGGAAAGCGTTCCTGCAGGCAGATAGCTTTCTGTCCAGTCTCCTAACACATTTTCTTTGCAATAATTCTCTGCTCCCTGGTAATCCCCTGCAAAAATGTGTTTTCTAAAAAGAATCCCAGTCGACATTTTTGTTGGGATTTTCCTTGTTTCTTCCATTTCCAGACCAAAGCGAATCCAGATTCAATTCTATTCTTTCATTTTGAAATCTTCCATAGGACATTGCTCCCATGGTTCCATTTCCAAGGGGCAGCGCTTCATTCCAGGCTTCTGCTGGTTTATCAAAAATAAGTGCTAAGCGATCCATAACCCACTCCTCAATTCTAGTACATCGTTTTCGAAATAACTATACCACTCACTTGTCTGCGAATCCGATTGCACAGGTCTAAAAGCCTCAGCGTAGCCCGCTACGCCTGCGTTTTTATACCAGCACACTCGAATCCGCATCCTACGCGATTGGTATAGTTATTTACGAAACGATGTACTAGAAAACTTTATTTTTATAATTATACACAACTCTCAGGGATTAATCAACTGGTGTAATTTCGGATTTATTGTTGAAAAATGTAGAAAAATGAATGACTTATTTGCCTGATATATCCAAAAATAAAATATTCTTTCTCCCATTTAATCGCTCTAATATTTCTTCCGATTCAGCACTGATATTTCCAAATGCACGTTCTGGTTTTCCGAGGAAAAATCCCTGGCCGTAATGCACTCCCAGGCTGTGCAGACATTCCAGCTCCTGTACTGTTTCTATCCCTTCTGCGATCAGAATTGCTCCTGTTGCATTACAGTAATCTAACAGGAGTTTCATCATGATCTCTTTTTTCTTATACTTGTGAATATCCCTTACCAGTTCTATATCCGCTTTCAGATAGTCAGGTGTGGTATTCACTACACGATTTAGGCCTAAATGTCCAGCTCCCACATCATCCAATGCTATCTCATATCCCTGATCTGCATAATGTTTCATGATCTGCTGCAATATCTGATAGTTTTCTATGTCTGATCTCTCTGTTATTTCGAATACAATATCAGAAGCAGGAACCCCTGCCTTCATAGCCCTACGGTTTGTAAATCCCTGTATAAACGCTTTATCCTGAATAATATTTCCATCAACATTAAGAAATAATTTTACATTTTCCGGTTTTTCAACTGCTGCCTTCAAGGCTTTGTTTCTGCATAGTTTCTCTAATTTCCATACGCATCCCACCTGTTCAGCTATCACAAACAAATCTGAGATTGTAAGTGTTGTGCTGCTCCTGTCTATACGGCTGAGTGCCTCATAGCCGGACACCCTGCCTGTCTGTAAATTGACGATTGGCTGAAACACCGGATATATGGCTTTTCTCTCTAATATCTTATAGAATTCATTTGCTTTGTTTACTTTCATCGTTTTATGATCCCTCCTGCGAGAATCACTTTTTCAATACTTTTCCTGAAATAAAGAAGGCTCCTGCCAGTGAGGTAAAGGGAACCGTCAGGATTACTCCCATACTTGCGGAAATCCCCTGCATCAGTTCAATCCCAATAGAATACATATTGATGATCTGATGATAAGAATAGTTATATGCAAAAATAAATACCAGTGTGTTGAGAGAGCCACCTGCAAAAGCAAGGATCAGCGTGTTTGACATAGTTCCCATCATATCTTTTCCAACATTCATGCCGCTTTTAAACAAGTCCCACATTCCAAGATCCGGGCGTCTGCTGTATATTTCCTGTAAAGTAGAGGCAATAGACATTCCTACATCCATTACTGCTCCCAGTGATGCGATCAGGATCCCTGCAAACAGAAGTTCATTTATTTTTATAGCTGTTTTCTCTTCCAGGTAAATCAACTCTTCAATATCACTTACATTATAACCTGTGATCTGAGTTACTTTTCCAAATATTCCTGCAAATATAACAGCCATTACAACACCGGTTACAGTTCCTGAAATTGCAGTTAATGATTTAACAGAAATTCCGGAAATCAGATAAATTGTTACTACAGTGGTTATAACGGCAACAACTACCGCTGAAAAGATTGGCGAAACACCTCTGTATATCATCGGAAGAAACAGAAACAGCACACATACAATGGTAAAGCCCAGCCCCATTACAGATGCCGCACCTTTTTTTCCACCGATCAGGATAATTGCCAGAAGAAACACTGCAATCATAAAATATAAGGAAAATTCACGGTCAGCACTATATACAGATGCAATGACTTCACCCTGTGATTCACTGACCAGTGCAATGACTTTCATACCCTTTTTACAGGTTGCACCAAACAGATAGCTGGAAGAACTGATTGCTTCCACTTTTTCGTTCTTAAATTTGCCGGAACAGAGTCGCAGCCTGACGGTCTGATTACCTACTCTGTTTCCGTTTTCTGTAAGGTTATCTGAAATAACCTCTGTTACTACTGCTTTCTCAAAGGTTCTGCCCTCTGTAGAAAGAAGTTCTGTTTTTTCGATCTTATTATATTGCATCAGAAAAATGAGGAAAAGGATGCCTGCGATCACCAGGCACCCTCTCCGAAGGAAATTTTTGTTTAACATTATTTTGCTTTCACCTTAATTGTTTTGCTTGCTGCACCATACACGTTCTTGTCTGAAACTTTGGTAAATGCTTTTACTCTTACATAGTAAGTTTTTCCTTTGGACAGATTTTTAAGAGTATATGTAGTTTTTGCTGTACGGTAAGTAGTTACCTTTTTGAATGAAGAATCTGTGGAAACCTGAATTGCATAGCCGGAAACTTTTCCACCTGCTTTTCCGATCGTAACAGTGGCTGTTCCGGATTTTCCGGCTTTCACAGTTTTTAACACTGCTTTCTTTGGCACAATCTTAAATGTTACTGTCTGTGTTCCTGTATACTTTCCGATTCCATTGATGGTTGCTTTTGCCAGACCTGTATTTTTGTTATCTGTATAGGTAACTGTGTAGTCTTTTCCTGCCTTTAAGGTCTTTCCATTCAGAGTTACTTTAATAGCCGGCTGGATCTGTTTTCCTGTATAAATCTGATTCTTCACATTCCCTACAGATGCAGATTTAATATCTTCTGTCACACCTTTTTTAATCGTAAAGGTTTCATCAATTTTCTGGTCATTATCTGTACGATAAGTATTGATTGTAAATGTATTATCTGTTACATCAATAACAGAATAAGTCGGAACGTCTTCCTGCCATCTGTTTGCAATATAGCTCTGCATTCTTGGTACAAGATCATAATACTTGCTTCCTGATGAAGAGTTTGCTGTCATATAGAGAATACCATCCGGATTTACAACTGTCTCACCCTTTTCTGTATCCTCTACCGCATCCTTATCCATGACTGCATTCAGATAATTCAGATAAGCCACATCAGCCGGTTCCTTGGAATCTGCGGAAATATTTGCCGGTGCTTCATATCTTGTAGCCGGATTTTCTCCCGCATCCATATCCTTATCCAGTTCTGCATCAAACTCATCATCCGTATATTCTACAGTTTTATGTCCGCCCTCAAGAATATGGGTACGGGAATATGCATGATCGTGTCCTGTAAGAACAACATCTACATCATTTGCTTCAAAATAGGGTACCAGTGTATATCTGAGGTTTGTAATCTCCGGTTCATTGGAATGCTCTGCAGAACCATAAATATCCTGATGTAAAGTTACGACTCTCCAGGTACAGTTTGGATTTGCAGCAATCGCCTGTTCCATAAACTGTTTATGTTCAGCAGCATTGGTATCCTGTGTATTGAGCATCATAAACAGAGTGTTTCCATATGTGAAATAATAATCTCCACCAACAACTCCGTTAGAACCCAGGTCGCTGCTGTTTGGTGTATTAAAATGATATGTGTAGTTTGCATTATCTGCGTCATGGTTTCCAACAGTTGTTGCAACAGGAAGGGATTTCAGCACATCTGGGCTTAAATATCCGGTATACTCAATCTCGCTGGTCATTTCACTTTTTCCCGGAGATTTCTTCTTTGTTGTCTGGATCTGGTCACCTGCTGATACCACGAAGCTTGCATTTCCGCCTGTTTTATCCATAGCTTCATTTAATGTGGTGTTCCAGTTAAAGGAATCATTTCTGACCGCATCGGACTGTGCCTGATAAAATTCTGCTGTATCAGAGCCTTTCAGTTCATTGGAAGATCCGATCTGCGGATCACCTACGAAAATAAAGCTGTAATTATTTGTTGATTTTGTAACATATTCTGCAGGTTCTGTGTAGGTTCCATCCTCTTTTTCATAGCTGTAATAGTACACAGTATTTGCACTCAGACCTGTGGCAGTTACTTTATTGGAAACATATGCCTCATTTGTCTTTGTATTTGTAGTTGCATCTGTCTGCTCTGCAACATACACTTTTGCATTTTTCATATTTCTGCCTTCACCGATGATCAGTTTCGGCGCAGCTGTATCAGCCTGTGCTCCAAGGATATCCGCTACCATTGCAGCAATTGCACGACTTTCATCACTTTCTGTATCAAAATCAGGAAGGTTCTCATCTGTGTTTGCTTCTGCTGCGAATTCCTCTGCGTCATTCTCAGAAGTACTAAATGCTGCTACGTTTTCTCCTTCTTCCGCATTAAATGCTGCTATACTTTCTTCTGATGCTATATCCTCTTCAGCTATTGCAGTTTTCTCTGCTATATTTACTTCTGTTGCTGCATTTGATTCTGTCTCTTCAGCCTGTGCTGCTTCCACTGTTTCACCTGCTGCTGAAGTATCGACTTCTGTTCCTGCAAAGACAGATTCA
>NZ_JBWJVQ010000174.1:0-44989 GCF_056339875.1 Blautia sp. ZXY-1-C6 | reverse complement strand
TTTACACAAAGTCATGCAGTTGCCTGTGGACGAAGAGAAAGAAAGAAGTTATACTATTTTAGAAGAAATGGAATAGTATTTTTAACCGAATCAAGTAAGTCCCCTGCGGAGATTGCGAAAAGCAATAAGAGTGGGTGTGGACTTGCTATCATACAGTCAGGAGGAAAAGGTTATGGGGAAAAAAGTTTCTGATTTTTTAAAAAGCGAGATTTTATCATCGGTTTTTTATCTGGCATTTGGTCTGTGTCTGCTCCTGGTTCCGGACCAGACCGTAAACATTATCTGCAAGATTGTATTCGGACTGGTAATGATCGCTTCCGGTATTTATCATATTGTTATTTATACAGCTGAGAAGGAAAAGGCAACGATTCTTGATTTGTTTACAGGTGTGATCGTCATGGTGCTTGGAATTTTTCTTTTCTTTACACCGCAAATTGTGATCAAAATCCTGCCATATTTACTGGGAGCCTTGGTACTGGTTGACAGTATCTGGAAGATAAAGGGAAGTTACAGACTGAAAAAAGCCCAGAGAGGACACTGGAAGATTATTCTTATTGGCTGTCTGGTATTTATTGTGCTGGGTGTTTCCATGTTGCTCTATTCTTTTTTGAGTGTAACCCGGATGATCCTGTTTTCCGGAATTATTCTGACTGCTGATGGAGTGGCAGACATTGTATTTTTGATCATGATTCGTTTTGGAATGAAAAAATCCGAAAAACTCTGTGTTGAAAAAGAACAGGAAGAGAATGGCAAAGAGAAACCATGGGATGACCCGGAAGATGCAGGTCTGGACGAAAAAGTGCAGGATAAATCTTTAAATGAAGATGAAACAGAATGGAAGCAAGATACAGATTCTCAGGTTCGGGAAGCGGAGATGGAAATAGAAACCGGGAAGACTGCAGATGCAGCAGATGCAGACGCCATTCTGGATGCAGAGATGCAGACTCCGGATGAAGGCGTGGAAAGTCCCGGCAGAGAAATCCGGGAAATGCTGAAAAATCATGATGAACCGCTGGAAGAATGGAAGGACTGAGTGAAATATGCAGGAACAGAATCCCATTGTACTGATGAATTTCTCCGGAATTTACAGAGAAGAAGAATTCTGGAAAAACAGACAGGTATCCTGGATTGAGCTTCAGGATGTCTGTGGGACAAACTGCTATTGTGATGAGGAAGCAATCGCAGAGATTAATAAACGAACAGAAAATTATCCAACTGCTGGAATCCATTTTATTGATTCCGGCAATTATCACTATATGACAAGACTTTGGCTGACAAGAATGGATCAACCGTTCTGCCTGCTGGTATACGATAATCATACAGATATGCAGCCTCCGGCTTTTGGTGGGATTTTGTCGTGTGGAGGATGGATCGCGGCAGCGTTGGAGGAACTGGAGAATCTGAAATATGTGATCCTTGTGGGACCGGATGAAGCAGCCTATGAGCAAGTAGATGAGAATCTGAAGGACAGAGTGATATTTCTCTCCAGAGAGAAACTTCAGGTGATGAATGATGAAGAGAGAAACTGGTTTCTCAGGGAAACAGTCAGTGAAGTATGTAATTGGAGAAAATCGGAAGGTTTACAGGAAGATGCTGAAAAATTCCTTCCATTATATATATCTGTTGATAAAGATGTGCTTTGTACAGAGGATGCACAGACGACATGGAGCCAGGGGGATATGAGGCTGACAACTTTGGTGTCCGGTGTACAGACTGTATTGGAATGTGCAAAAGAAAGCAGTGGGAAGATTGCCGGTGTGGATATCTGCGGAGAAGCAGATGCGGAAGCGGTACATGAGAATGAGGCCAATGATTATGCAAATGAAAAATTGCTGGAGGTTTTTGAAGGTTTATTTGGGAAATCCGACTGTGAATAATAAATAAAATGAGAGAGTGACAGGAAGTATTTTAAGATTTGAGAGGATTTGAGACATGCATAATGAATTGTTACATATAGGACCGTTGACGGTATATGGTTATGGATTTATGATCGCCATGGGAGTATTGGCTGCCTGGTTTGTGGCTGAGCAGAGAGCGCGTAAACTGAAACTTGCATGTGAACATATTTTTTATCTGGTAGTGTGGTGCGCCATTGGTGGATTTACATCTGCGAAGATTTTGTTCTGGATCACCAACTGGAGGGAATTTCTGCAGAATCCAAGGCAGATCATAGGATCAGATGGATTTGTGGTATATGGAGGGATCATCGGAGGAATTCTGGTGGGCTGGCTGTACTGCAGGATAAAGAAGTTGAAATTTCTGGAGTATTTTGATCTGATGATGCCATCCATTGCACTGGCACAGGGATTTGGCAGGATTGGATGCTTTCTGGCAGGCTGCTGTTATGGGAAAGAAACTTCAGGGCCTCTGGCGGTTACGTTTACAAATTCAGATTTTGCACCCAACAATGTTGCTCTGATCCCGACACAGATTTATTCCGGTTTTTTGGATTTTGCCCATTTTCTGCTGCTGCTTTATGTGGCAAAGCATAAGAAAGCAGATGGACAGGTGGCTGCCTGCTATCTTATTTTCTACAGTATAGGAAGATTTGTGATCGAATTTTTCAGAGGAGATATTGAAAGAGGAAGCGTAGGAGTATTGTCGACTTCGCAGTTTATCAGTATTTTTACAACTGTGGCTGGAATTATATTATTACTGACTGTTGTGAAGAAACAAAAGCAGGAAGCGAATATCAGTCTGAACAGTAAAGGTTAGAATTGTCATAAAGATCATATATTGAGCATATCATGTATAAAAAATCCAGGGAGGACAGTAATGTTCAGACCTGACGATTTTGAAGTGCAGATACAGCAGGAAAACCCCCCGGGCATTCATGCTGAGCCGTCAATACCGCCGGCACAGGATGAAGAGTACGGGGATTTTATTGTAAAACATGGACAGAATATGGGTGGAAAATTTCTTCCTGTGAATGAATTGTTTGGAATTCTATATATTCCGCTGAATGAGATTGGTCCGCTGGAAATTAATTCCTATACGTATGCATCTTTGCCGAAGTGTTATACATTTATGGATGCGGACGCATTAAATTCATCCGGGATTACGCGGTTACATAATCATCCCTATCTGAAACTTCAGGGAGAGGGCACAGTGATCGCAGTGATTGATTCCGGGATTGATTATCTGAATCCAATCTTTCGAAACGGAGATGTAAGCCGTATTGCATATATCTGGGATCAGACAATTCCGGGAAATGAGGATGAACAGGTTCCTTATGGAAAGGTTTTTACCGGAGAGGAAATTAATCAGGCATTGCTGTCGGAGAATCCACAGGAGATTGTACCCTCATTGGATGAGAACGGACATGGTACAGCTATGGCAGGGCTGGCAGCAGGCAATTTTGTACCCACAGAAAATTTCTCAGGAGCAGCTCCGAAAGCAACGATCATTGTGGTGAAATTAAAGAAAGCAAAATCCTATCTGAGAAAATTTTACCAGTATCCGCCACAAGCACCGGTATTTCAGGAAGACGACATTATGCTGGGGATTTCTTTTGCAGTGAAGATGGCACAAGAGATGGGAATGCCGGTTTCCGTTTGTCTGGGACTTGGCACCAATCAGAGCGCACATGTTGGTGACAGTGAGCTGAGTCGATATGTAGATTATATTAATGAAGATTCTCAGGTATCAGTATCTGTGGCAGCAGGAAATGAGGGTGCAGCACAGCATCATTATACAGCAGAGTTGGACTATGTGAAAAATCAGGATACTGTTGAACTTCGTATTGCGGATAAAGAAGAAGGATTTTCCATGGAATTTTGGGGAGATCCGCCGGATGACTATGGGATATCGTTACAGTCACCGGCAGGAGAAAAGCTGTATGTGAGCAGTTCTCTTGGTGCAGGTACTCAGGAATTAAGTTTCATTTTTGTGGAGACGAAAGTGCTGGTCAATTACGTAAAGATGGAGAGGATGACCGGGAAACAGCTGATTTATTTTCGCTTCTTTCATCCGGCAGCAGGTATCTGGAAGGTAAATGTCAGTAAAAAAGGAATATCGGGAAGCAGGTTTCACATGTGGCTTCCGGTGCAAGGGCTGATTTCGCCGGATACTTATTTTCTGGAGTCTACACCTTATATAACTGTTACTGCACCTGGGGATTCAACCAGAGGTATTACGGCAACAGCTTATCAGTATCTGGATAACAGTCTGTATTTTCAGGCTGGGCGAGGGTTTACTCCAAATAACCAGGTGACACCTGATCTGGCAGCACCGGGAGTAGATCTGCTCATTCCATTGCCGGGAGGGGCGTTTGGAAAGGCTTCGGGGAGCAGTCTTTCTTCGGCTGTTGTTGCAGGAGCAGCAGCATTGGTGCAGGAATGGGCGATCGTGAGAGGAAATATTCCTTATGCATCGGGAAATACGGTGAAGTTTTATCTGCAGAAAGGGGCAGTGAGAGAAGAACAGATGGAATACCCCAATCCGGGATGGGGATATGGAAGACTGGATCTGTATCGGACATTTGAGATTATAAACTGAAAGGTTTATGAAATACTGGAAAATACATATAAAAGATAAAATAATAACCAAATTTTAAGAGTAAATATTGTATAGTTTTAGACCAAAAATAATTAGGCTGTCTAATTGTTTTTTTGGACAAAAAATGTTACAATCGTACAAAAGAAATTGGGAGGCAATTATGAAGAGAGGCAGTATTTTTGAAACTGACGGAATCCCCCGCATGAGTGAGGCTTTACCCCTTGCCATGCAGCATGTCGTAGCTATGATCGTTGGCTGTGTCACACCGGCGATCATCGTTTCCGGAGCAGTTCCAGGCGGACTCTCCAGAGAAGACCAGGTTATCCTGATCCAGTCGGCACTGGTCATTGCAGCATTGTCAACTTTGCTTCAGCTGTTTCCGATTGGCGGAAAGGCGAAATTTGCAATTGGCTCAGGCCTGCCTATTATCATGGGTGTCAGCTTTGCTTACGTGCCAAGTATGCAGGCGATAGCGGAATCGTATGGAATAGCAGCAATCATGGGTGCGGAGATTGTTGGTGGTATCGTAGCAGTTGTTATGGGTTTGCTGGTCAAGAAGATTCGGGTATTTTTCCCGCCGCTAATCACAGGAACAGTCGTATTTACCATCGGTCTTTCCCTGTATCCGACTGCCATTAATTATATGGCAGGCGGTACCAGCAGTCCGAATTACGGATCATGGCAGAACTGGGCAATTGCATTTTTCACGCTGATCGTTGTTACAGCTCTGAATCATTTTGGAAAGGGAATCTGGAAACTGGCATCTATTCTGATCGGTATTATAGTGGGATATCTGGTTTCTATTCCGTTTGGAATGGTAGATTTCTCAAGCATAGGGGAAGCAGGTGTCTGTCAGCTTCCATCTCTGATGCATTTTGGAGTACAGTTTGAGCCGTCTTCCTGTGTTGCACTGGGAATTTTATTTGCTATCAACTCTATTCAGGCAATCGGTGATTATTCAGCGACTACGATCGGAGCTATGGACAGAACACCTAAGGATGATGAACTGCAGCGCGGAATCGTTGGTTATGGTCTTTCTAACGTTGTAGGCGCATTGCTCGGCGGACTTCCCACAGCAACATACAGCCAGAACGTTGGTATTGTTACAACTACAAAGGTTATCAACCGTTGGGTACTGGGACTTGCAGCTGCAATTCTCGGTATAGCAGGTCTGGTTCCGAAATTCTCAGCTATCCTGACAACGATTCCTCAGTGTGTACTGGGTGGTGCAACTGTGTCTGTATTTGCATCGATCGCAATGACAGGTATGAAGCTGGTTGCTTCTGCTGAGATGGATTACCGTAATTCATCTATCGTAGGACTTGCAGCTGCACTGGGAATGGGTGTATCTCAGGCAACAGCTGCACTTGCAAGCTTTCCCACATGGGTAACAACAATTTTCGGTAAATCACCGGTTGTCCTTGCAACTATTATTGCAGTAATGCTTAATGTGATCCTTCCGAAAACACGGGATGAGCAGAAAGAAGAGGCAAAAAAAAAGATTAAAATAGAACAGAAACTGGAAGAAGACCACAGGGAATTCGGGGAATAAAAACAGAAACTGAATATGGGAAATATAAGGTGTGCTTTCACAGGGGGATGTGTGAACACACCTTTTTATTGAATTGCTATGGAAGGCAGTTGTATGATATAATGAAAAGCAATCACATTAAATCAAACGATACAGGAGGTTTCTTATGTCCAGAAAGAATCTGATCGTCGGTCAGTCCGGCGGTCCTACCGCAGTAATTAACAGCAGCCTTTACGGAGTTGTATCCGAGGGAATGCGTCATCCGGAAGCTATTGAGCATGTTTACGGAATGATAAACGGAATTGAAGGATTTTTAAATGGAACAGTTCTTGACTTTGCCGAAGCACTTCCGGGAGAGAAACTTGACGGTCTGAAAGTCACACCAGGTGCTTATCTTGGTTCCTGCCGCTATAAATTGCCGGAATCACTGGAAGATCCGGTTTATCCAAGACTTTTTAAAAAATTTGAAGAAATGAATATTGGCTGGTTTTTCTATATCGGTGGAAATGATTCCATGGATACGGTGAGCAAACTTTCCCGTTATGCTGCGCAGACAGGCAGTGATATCCGTATCCTCGGAGAACCAAAAACAATCGACAATGATCTGATCCACACAGACCATACTCCGGGATTTGGAAGTGCAGCCAGATATGTAGCTTCTACAGTCCGCGAGATTACCATAGATGCAAATGTTTATGAAAAGAAATCCGTAACTATTATAGAAATTATGGGCCGCCACGCAGGATGGCTCACTGCTGCATCTGCACTTGCCCGCAAATATACAGGAGACAACCCTCTTCTCATCTACCTTCCGGAAACAGCCTTTGACCAGGAAGAATTTCTTAAAGCAGTAGAGAAATCATTTGAGAAAAACTGCAATGTCATTGTCTGCGTATCAGAAGGAATCCATGACGACAAGGGCACATTTATCTGTGAATACGACAATTCCGTAGGCACTGATACCTTTGGACACAAAATGCTGGCAGGCTGTGGTAAATATCTCGAAAACCTTGTCAGAAACCGCCTCGGTGTAAAAGCCCGTTCTGTAGAACTCAACGTCAGCCAGCGTTGCTCTGCATCTATGATGTCCGCCACAGACCAGCAGGAAGCCATCAAAGCCGGAGAATTCGGCGTACAGGCAGCCCTCAACGGCGAAACAGGAAAAATGATCTCATTTATCCGCAAAGAAACCTCTGACGGAACCTATATCATGGAATGTGGTCTTGAAGACGTCAATGCCATCTGCAACGAAGAAAAAACAGTTCCACCAGAGTGGATCACAGAAGACGGATCTGACGTCACTGAAGCCTTCATAAACTACGCCCGCCCTCTAATCCAGGGAACAGTACAGATCCCCTGCGGCGAAGACGGCCTCCCGTCATTCGTATACCGAAAATAGTATAGATTGACGGACGCGCAGGAAAATTAATTGTCTGGCGTGCGGTTTCGGACACTAAGATATTCTAAGGCGATGAAAATCTGCTAAAAGCATGAGCCCGCAGGGTCAAACTCGCTGTCGCTCAGACAGTGACCCTGTGGGCTCATAACGCATATTTTTATCGTCTAAGAATATCTAAGTATCCTGCAAATGCACGCCAGACAATTAATTTTCCTGCGCTGTTATAATATATATCAGTAGATTGCAAATATAAAGATAACTGTTTCGCAGTTTATTATCGGATACTATAAACAAAATCACATATTATAATAAGCCGCATACACTCCATTCATATCCAACAGCTCTTCATGTGTCCCCCTCTCAGCAATCCCATCCTCAGTGATCACAATAATCTCATCCGCATCCCTGATAGTAGAAAGTCTGTGTGCGATAGTAATAGTAGTACGGTTCTGTGAAAGCTCTTCAAGACTTTTCTGGATCCATCGTTCACTCTCATTATCCAGAGCGCTCGTAGCTTCATCAAGGATCAGAATCGGCGGATTCTTCAGGAACACACGTGCAATGGAAATCCTCTGTTTCTGACCGCCCGAAAGTCTTGTTCCGCGTTCTCCGACATAGGTATCATACTGCTGTGGAAGTTCCATAATAAAATCATGAATGCTTGCCCGCTTTGCAGCTGCAATAATCTCTTCATCAGAAGCTCCCGGTTTTCCATATGCAATATTATCCCGGATCGTACCGTCAAACAGATAGACATCCTGCTGTACAGTTCCGATATTATTTCTGAGACTCTTCAGAGTCAGGCTGCGGATATCTTTTCCATCAACAGTGATCCGTCCCTCTGTTACATCATAAAAGCGTGGCAGAAGAGAACAGATAGTAGTTTTCCCGCCACCTGACGGACCCACAAGTGCCACAGACTTTCCGGCAGGGATATCAATAGAGATATCACTGAGAACAGGGGTATTATCGTCACTGTAATGAAAAGATACATGCTCATAGCTTACATGTCCCTTCACATCAGTAAGTTCTCTGGCATCCGGAGCGTCTGTGATCTCTGACTCTGTTTCCATAACATCAAGGAAACGGCGGAAGCCTGAAAGACCCTTTTGCATCATTTCTACCAACTCGACCAGAATCTGGATCGGACTGATAAAGATTCCGATATAAAGTGCATACATGGCAAGATCTGCAGTCTGCATTTCTCCGTTGGCAATAAGATAACCGCCATATACCAGAGTGACCAGATACATCATTCCCTGAAAGAACAGATTAGAACTCATAAAGCTTCCCATACAGCGATAATTATCACGCTTTGAAAGCAGAAAAGCTTCATTGCTCTTTTTGAATTTGGCATGTTCAATATCTTCATTTGCAAAGGACTGTACCACACGGATACCGGAAAGTGTGTCCTGGAGACTTGCATTGACATCCCCGATCTTACGTCTGTTTTCCATAAAAGTTGCCTGCATCCGGGCATTCTGCTTAAAGGAAAACCAAAACATAACAATAACAAGAATGATCAGTGGAAATGCCAGTTTCTTATTGATGAAGAAAAGGAAGACAAAAGCACCGATGATCTTTACCAGAGAGATAAAAAGGTTTTCAGGACCATGGTGTGCAAACTCGGAAATATCAAAAAGGTCACTGACCAGCTTGCTCATCATCTGACCGGAATTATTCTGACTGTAATAGGAAAATGAAAGCTGCTGGTAATGATCAAATAATTCCTGCCGCATATCCCGTTCCATATTTGCTCCCATCATGTGTCCCTGGCAGGTTACATAATATTTGCAGAGACACTGGATCACATACATAAGAAAGAGTCCTCCTGCGATTACAGGCAGTGCCTGAAGAATCCTTGACTGGTCCTGAGTGAACAGTGTCTTTGTCATGGTCCGCAGGATCTGAGGATATGCCAGGTCTATCAGACTGATCACGGCAGCACATATCAGATCAATAAAAAAGACCGTCTTATACGGACCATAGTAGTGGATGAATTTTTTGATGGTATTCATAAAATAAAATCCTTTCATTTGTGATAGAATATATGTGATTTTATAGTAACATAACAGAAAGGAAAGTCAATAGAGGGGCAGGAACAGGACTTTAAAAGGAAGCTTTTTTGTGTTATATTGTGGTTATGGTAATTTCACAGGAGAGGAAGATGATCTGATGCAGGACAGAAAGCTTGAACAGGCTCTGGAGATTTATTTCCGGGAAAATCCGGACAGAGAGTCCGATAAATATCAGGAGACGCAGAAATACCTGAAGCTCAGAATACGTTCTGTAATGGAGCTTCTGATAGAGAATGAGGACACAGAAAGAATGGAGCAGATTGAGAAATGCGGATGGTTTTCCGCAAATGAGCTGGAGAATTTTATAAAATGTGCACAGGAAAAAGCAAAGTTGCGTTCTCTGGTATGGCTGCTTCATCTGAAAGATAAAAAGTATGGATACCAAAAAAAAGACTTTTCACTGTAAAATAACAACAGAGCAGGAACTTACCGGAAAAAAAATCCTGCAAAACTGCAGAAATCAATTGTATTTGGACTTTCCCTATCTGGACGGGGCATTTGCAAGTCTGGAATACAAAGCAGACAGCAGCATTGATACAATTGGGACAGATGGGGAGCTGATTTATTTTAATCCTGTGTTTCTTATGAAAAAATATCTGGAAGATCCGGCAGCAGTAAGAAGAGGATACCTGCATATGCTGCTTCACTGTCTGTACCTTCATATTCTCATGGAACCTGACAGAGATTCCGGTGAATGGGACAGGGAATGCGACTGTTTTGTAGAGCAGCTGATCGACAAGGCTGTCGGAGAAGGCAAAATCAGCCTGAAGAAAAGAAAATCAGATGATACACAGGTGAACACAAATACTTTTGATGATCACATATTCTGGCAGAGAACTGCCGGACAGGCATCAGGAGGCAGGAGAACAAAGGAAAAATGGGAACATATCCTTGCTTATACCTCACAGAATAAGACCGGTATGCAAAGCAGGGCAGGGACTCAGACAAACGATCAGCAGGAAGAACTGGATGAGATCTACCGCAGTAAATATGATTACCGGAAATTTCTGAAGCAGTTCTGCAGACTGCGGGAGGAAGTGGAGCTGGATACGGAGAGCTTTGATTATATTTTTTACAGCTTTGGAATGGAACATTATGGAAATATTCCATTGATAGAACCGTTGGAGTATAAAGAAGTAAACCGTCTGGAGGAGCTGGTGATCGCCATTGACACATCCGGTTCATGTTCAGGAGAAACTGTACAGAGATTTCTGGGTGAAACCTATGGGATTTTAAGTGAAAAAGAGAATTTTTTCAGCAGGATGAAGGTATATATCGTCCAGTGCGACTGTTTTATCCAGAAAGTGGATGTGATCCATTCTGAGGAAGAGTGGAAGGAATACATCCGGAACGTTAAGATCCAGGGCAGGGGAGGTACAGATTTCCGCCCTGTATTTGAATTGATCCGTCAGGAAAAAGAGAGAAAAGAACTGAAGAATCTCAGAGCACTGATCTATTTTACAGATGGTGACGGGATTTATCCGGGACAAAAGCCGGATTATGAGACTGCATTTGTATTTCTGAAACGGACGGACAAGATGAAACTGGTGCCGCCATGGGCGAAATGTCTGATCACAGGAATGGGGCAAACTGCGGAGCAGATGTCAGTTTGAGTAAATAATGTTACTGTTCACTGGTAATATCCCGCGAGGTGTTTTTTGTGAGCGAAGGTCACAGAAAACCCGAGACATACTGCGCGAATTTATGCGATTAGCATAAATTCTGTGCATCGCGAAGCGTGTTGCTGGGAACGGAGTGAACAGTAACTAAATAATTAGCAGGAGTATGATAATAAAATGAACATACAGGAAGCAAAAACAGAAATCTGTAATACACTTCGCGCATATCTGGCGAAGGATGAGAATGGATATTATACTTATCCTCTGATCCGTCAGAGACCGCTGTTGCTGATCGGTCCGCCGGGAATCGGCAAAACTGCCATTATGGAACAGGCGGCAGCAGAGTGCGGTGTGGGACTTGTAGCCTACACCATTACCCATCACACCCGTCAGAGTGCCATCGGTCTTCCGGAGATCGTTAAACGGAATTACGGTGGAAAAGGAATGATGGTGACAGATTACACAATGAGTGAGATCGTGGCATCTGTCTATGATTGTATGGAGAATACAGGCAGGAAAGAGGGAATCCTGTTTATTGATGAGATCAACTGTGTGTCTGAAACCCTGGCACCGGCAATGCTGGCACTTCTCCAGAATAAAACCTTTGGAAGTCATAAGATTCCGGAAGGCTGGATTCTGGTAGCAGCGGGAAATCCACCGGAGTATAATAAATCTGTCAGGGAATTTGATATTGTCACACTCGACCGTGTCCGTAAGCTTACAATTGAGCCTGACTGCGATATCTGGCTGAAATATGCAGGACAGCAGAATGTGCACCAGGCGATCATTTCTTATCTGTCTGTGAAGAAAAACAATTTCTATGCGGTGGAGAATACAGTAGACGGTAAATTCTTTGTGACTGCCAGAGGCTGGGAGGATCTTTCAAGACTTCTGCAAAGCTATGAAAAGCTGGGGATCGGGATCAGTGAGGAACTGGTGGAGGAATTTCTCCAGAAAGAGGAAACAGCCAGAGATTTTGCAGGTTTTTATCAGTTATATACAAAGTATGGGGAAGATTATGAAATCCCGTTGATCCTGTCCGGAAATCTGAGCCGGGAGAATCTGGCGCTGAAGGAGAAGATGGCTGCAGATGGAGCTTTTGAGGAGCGTTTTGCAGTTGTAAATCTGATCCTGGGGGCATTGAGAGAAAAAGCGGAAGAATACGGACAGGCAGATCATCAGCTTGAGGTACTCTATGAGATGCTTCTGCATCTGAGAACTCAGGTGAGAAAGAATGCTGAGGAAGAGAAGCTGGGAATTTCATTGCTTGAAGAATTTGTGCAGGAACAGGAAAACAGTCTGCAGATCAAAGTAAAGATGGAACTGATCTCAGTAAGAGAACAGAAATATCAGGAGACGGCAATCCGCAGGCTGAGGGAATATATTCTGACAGCAAAGAAAGAACATGTGCGGTCAGCTGAAAATGGATTTAAGCGGATCAGTAAATGCTTTGAAAAAGAAGCAGTATGCAGAGAAGATATGATCCAGAAACTCCAGGGAGAACTGCAGAATGCCTTTTTATTTATTAAAGAGAGCTTTGGCGAAAATCAGGAAATGCTGCTTTTCGTGACAGGGATCACAGCGGATAAGTCAATGACTTCGTTTATTGCCGGAAATGGCTGTCCGGCATATTTTGAACACAGCGAGATGCTTTTATATAATAAAGAAGAAAATGAACTGCGAAAAGCGTGTCTGGAGGCAGTGCATGAAAGACTACAGGAAGAAAGCCGTGACCGGGTATAATATCTGTTACAGACAGTATCTGAAAACGGCAGTCAGTATATTATTGATAGAAGCAAATCAGACAGCAGCTGATACATAGCAGCAGAAATACGCTGCGGAAATGGAGGAAGAATGTCAGAAAAACAGCCTGAAAAAAAGAAGACAGCAGGGGATGTTGTGTTGACGGTTGTTCTGATCGCAGCAATCTGTGTATTCTGTTATGCAGGATATAATCTGTTTCATATTTATACAGAATATAAGAAAGGTACGGATGAGTACAATTCGATCACACAGATGGCGGTAACAGAACGAGATCCGGATGGAGAAGCGGCAGGACCGGAAGCCGGCAGTGAGCTGAAAGCGCCTATGGATATTGACTTTGCATCTCTTAAAAGTGTAAATGATGATGTAGTGGGATGGATTTATGTGGAAGCAGTGCCGGATATCAATTATCCCATTGTGCATGGCAAAGACAATGAAACTTATCTTCACAGAACTTATGAGAAGAATTACAATTTTGCAGGTACTATCTTTGTGGACTATGAAAACAAAGGGGATTTCAGTGACTGTAATACGATCGTGTATGGCCATAATATGAAAAATGGTTCCATGTTTGCACAGCTTAAGAAATTTACACAGGATGAGGAGACTTATAAGAAGAGCAAATATTTCTGGATCTTTACACCTGAGAAAAACTACAGGTATGAGATTATCTCCGCGTACACTACAGGTGTGAACAGTGATACCTATACTCTGTTTAAGGGACCGGGTGAGGAATTTGAAAAATATCTGGAGAAGATCAGAGGATATTCCGAGATCCGGACAGATGCAGAAGGAATGAACATAAAGGACAAGATCATTACTCTGTCTACCTGTACAGGAAACGAGGCAACCCGTTATGTTGTCCAGGGAAAACGTGTAGATACACTTGATGTTGAAAAGTAGAAGTTAAGAGGATAAGATCATCCGCTTTGCTACTTGATTCGGTTAAAGAACAGTTGTCTGAATCAGAAGAAAGGTGTATTGCTGTAAAAGCAGATGATAAAATTGCAGTAACAGTGTTTGGAAAAAATAAAGGAGGAATTCTAAATGGCAGGAGAAGTTGAGAGATTACAGGAATTTGTAGACAAATATGACAATATTGTCTTCTTCGGCGGCGCAGGTGTTTCCACAGAGAGCGGAATCCCGGATTTCAGAAGTCAGGACGGACTTTATCATCAGAAATATGACTATCCTCCGGAAACGATCTTAAGCCATACATTCTTTATGAGAAAGCCGGAAGAATTTTTCAAATTCTACAGAGACAAGATGCTTTGTGACACTGCAAAACCAAATGCAGCACATCTGAAGCTGGCAGAACTGGAGCAGGCAGGCAAACTGAAAGCAGTTATTACCCAGAATATCGACAATCTGCATCAGATGGCAGGCAGTAAGAAGGTGTTGGAGCTTCATGGAAGTGTATACCGCAATTACTGCATGAAGTGTCACAGATTTTATGATTTTGCCCACATGAAAGCATCCACAGGTGTTCCGAGATGCGAATGTGGTGGAATTATCAAGCCGGATGTGGTATTGTATGAAGAAGGTCTGGACAATCAGACGATCAATGAAGCAGTGAAGGCAATCTCAGAGGCACAGGTGCTGATTATAGGGGGAACTTCCCTGGCTGTTTACCCGGCAGCAGGACTGATCGATTACTTCCGGGGAGAGCACCTTGTAGTGATCAACAAATCCCCGACTCCGAGAGACAGATATGCAGACCTTCTGATCCAGGAGCCGATCGGACAGGTATTTTCACAGATTCATTGCTAGCGTGTCTGAAAAATCAAGGGTAACTGTTCAGCGGTTCGCTATTTGGCGAAGTACAGGACAGTTACTGTCAAAGTTATATAAGAGGAGTAAGAGATTATGGGACTTCCCTATGAAGTTGGTGATATTGTTACATTAAAGAAAGTCCATCCCTGTGGAAGCAGAGACTGGGAAATCTTAAGGGTAGGTGCTGATTTCCGCCTGAAATGTACAGGATGCGGACATCAGATCATGGTACCGCGCAAGATGGTTGAGAAAAATACTAAAAATTTGATAAAAAAAGAAAAATAGTACTTTACAGACACGAAAAACTATGTTAGAATCAACACTCGTGATATATTTTATATCCTTGCTCTTTGACAGGCAAAGGGCCAACAGACCATAAGGAGGTAAAGCAAGACATGAACAAGTACGAGTTAGCATTAGTTGTTAGTGCAAAAGTTGAAGACGAAGTACGTGATGCAGTTGTTGAGAAAGCAAAAGGATACATCACACGTTACAACGGCACTATCACAGAAGTAGAAGAATGGGGTAAGAAAAAATTAGCTTACGAAATTCAGAAAATGCATGAAGGCTTCTACTATTTCATTCAGTTTGAAGCAGACGCACAGTGCCCGGCGGAAGTTGAAAGACACGTTCGCATCATGGACAATGTATTAAGATACTTAGTCGTAAGAAAAGACGCATAATCTTATACAGGGTGGATTTTAGAAGGCACCATTAATTGATCCGTTCAACCATTCAAAGCAGAAACGAAGAGGTATTTATATGAACAAAGTAATTTTAATGGGACGCTTAACAAGAGATCCTGAGGTGAGATATTCCGCAGGAGAGAATGCATTGGCAATTGCCAGATATACACTGGCAGTAGACAGAAGATTCCGCCGTGACGGTGAAGCAACAGCAGACTTTATCAGTTGTGTATCCTTTGGACGTACAGCCGAGTTTGCTGAGAAGTATTTCCGTCAGGGACTTAAGATCATTGTTTCAGGACGCATTCAGACAGGCAGCTACACCAATCGTGATGGCCAGAAGGTTTATACCACAGAGGTAGTAGTTGAGGAACAGGAGTTTGCTGAGAGCAAGGCGGCCAGCGATAATTACGCAGCTTCCCATCCTCAGACATCATCCCCTGCACCTGCACCATCCATGCCGGCTCCGGGAGCAGCCAGTGCAGACGGTTTCATGAACATTCCGGATGGAATTGATGAAGAACTGCCGTTTATTTAATACAAACTGATAGAATAAAATAGGAGGAAAGCAATCATGGCTTACAATAGAGGCGAAAGACCAGACTCTCCAATGAAGAGAAGAGGCGGCCGCAGAAGAAAAAAAGTTTGTGTATTCTGTGGTAAAGAGAATAACGAGATCGACTACAAGGATGTAGCAAAATTAAGAAAATATGTTTCTGAAAGAGGAAAAATCCTTCCAAGAAGAATCACAGGAAACTGTGCAAAACATCAGAGAGCACTGACAGTTGCTATCAAGAGAGCACGTCATATGTCTATGATGCCATACATCCAGGACTAATTCTGAAGATGATAAATGCTGCTCCGCATTTGGCGGAGCAGCATTTTTGCATTATTTACGAGAATTGCTATAGAACAGAATGAACAGTAACACAATAACCATTATTTTTGTGCGTTCTTCTGTTGCTATGGTAAATTCTGTTCAAATCTGTTATAATATGATTCAAAGGGCGTTTTTCACAGAACCTGCCTATATGCAGCACATTTGCTGTGTACAGGCGAAACAAATAGAATGATGAAGAACGGAAAGAAAGATATGAGTGATAAACTGAAATTAAAAGGGCATATGAAAGCATTCATGCGGTGGCCTCTGATTCTCTCGGCTTTACTGATCGTACTTAATATCTGGGTATATTTTGTCAGCGTGAAGGCTGGTATTATTGTGTCAGGTGGAATCCTGATTTATGTGGGATGTGCAGTAATAATACTCCGATGTCACAGACCGTTCATTGTAAATGAACTGATAGCCTTTGCCAATCAGTATGATTCGCTTGAAAAGAGAATCCTTGAAGAACTGGCATTGCCCTATGCCATTATGGATATGAATGGCAGAATGATCTGGTCCAACAAAGTATTTGCGGAGCTTACAGGTAAAGATCAGTTTTATAAGAAAAATGTCAGCACTGTTTTTCCGGATGTAACAGCTGACAAATTACCGGTTGCAGATAAGAAAGAGACTGCTGAGATCAGTACTCGATTTGGAGAGAAGACTTATCGTATTTCCATGCAGAGGGTGTCTCTTGGTGAAGTGGTTGCCAAAAGTGAGTTTCTGGAGAATCCAAACAGGAATGTCAGCCTGATTGCCATGTATCTGTATGACGATACAGAACTGAAGTCTTACATTAAAAAGAATGAAGACAATAAGCTTGTTGTAGCGTTGGCTTATCTGGATAACTATGAGGAAGCACTTGAGAGTGTAGAGGATGTGAGACGTTCACTTCTGATTGCTCTGATTGACCGGAAGATTACGAAATATTTTTCCAATTTCGATGGTCTTGTAAAGAAACTTGAGAAGGACAAATATTTCCTGATCATGCGCCAGAGTTCGCTTGAGGCTCTGAAAGAACAGAGATTTCATATTCTGGACGAGGTTAAAACAGTTAATATCGGAAATGAGATGGCAATCACTTTGAGTATTGGTGTGGGACTGAATGCCTCCACGTATATTCAAAATTATGAGTATTCACGTATTGCTATAGAGATGGCACTTGGACGTGGCGGTGATCAGGTTGTTATTAAGAATGGAAATAATATTACCTATTACGGCGGAAAGACTCAGCAGATGGAGAAGAATACCCGCGTAAAAGCCAGGGTAAAAGCGCAGGCACTGAAAGAGTTTATGAGTACGAAAGACAGAGTCGTTGTCATGGGACATAAAATCACAGATGTGGATGCGTTGGGAGCAGCAATCGGTATTTTCCGTGCAGGTAAAACACTTGGAAAATCTGTCAGTATTGTAGTGAATGATCCGACAAAATCTATCAGACCGTTGATCGCAGGATATGTGAATAATCCAGACTACGAGCCATCTATGTTTGTGGACAGCGAGCAGGCTAAAGATATGGTAGATAACAATACAGTGGTGGTTGTAGTTGATACTAACAGACCAAGCTATACGGAATGCGAGGAGCTTCTGCACATGACAAAGACAATTGTTGTGCTGGATCATCACAGGCGGGGAAGCGAAGTGATAGAGAATGCGGTGCTTTCCTATGTGGAGCCTTATGCATCCTCAGCCTGTGAGATGGTAGCAGAGATCCTGCAGTATTTCTCGGATGACCTGCGTATCCGCAATATGGAGGCTGACTGTCTCTATGCGGGAATTATGATCGATACAAACAATTTTACTACAAGAGCAGGTGTACGTACCTTTGAGGCTGCTGCATTCTTAAGAAGGAGTGGAGCAGACGTGACCAGAGTACGTAAACTGTTAAGGGATGATCTGAAATCTTATCAGGCACGTGCAGAAGCAGTGAGAACTGCACAGATTTACAGAGAATGCTATGCCATTGCCAGATGTCCAAGTGAAAATCTGGACAGTCCTACAGTTATAGGAGCACAGGCAGCCAATGAGCTTCTGAATATTGCAGGGGTTAAGGCATCCTTTGTACTGACTCAGTACAATAATGAAGTTTATATCAGTGCCAGGGCTATTGACGAAGTCAATGTACAGGTAATGATGGAAAAGATGGGCGGAGGCGGTCATATGAATATTGCCGGTGCCCAGGTCAAGGCTTCTCCGGATGAGGTGGAGAGAATGCTTAAAGACATCATAGATCAGGAATATCAGGAGGAAAACACAAAATGAAAGTAATCTTACTTGAAGACGTAAAAGCACTTGGAAAAAAGGGACAGATCGTAAATGTAAGTGACGGATATGCAAGAAACATGATCCTTCCTAAGAAACTGGGGCTGGAGGCAACTCCTAAGAATTTAAATGATCTGAAACTTCAGAAAGCAAACGAAGAGAAGGTCGCAAAAGAAGTATATGAAGCAGCACAGGCATTTGCAAAGGATCTCGAGACAAAAGAAATCATCCTTACACTGAAAACAGGAGAAGGCGGAAGAACCTTTGGTTCCGTTTCTTCTAAAGAAATCTCTGAAGCAGCAAAGAAACAGTTGAATCTTGACATTGATAAAAAGAAACTGCAGCTTCCTGAGCCAATCCGTACACTTGGTGTTACCCAGGTGCCTGTCAGATTACATCCTAAGGTAACAGGAACTCTTAAAGTATGGGTAAAAGAAGCATAAGTCTTCCGGAGGGATAAAGAATGGAAGAAGCGCTGATTAAAAGAATACTCCCCCACAGTATAGAGGCAGAGCAGTCTGTAATCGGCTCAATGATCCTGGACAGAGATGCGATCCTTGTGGCATCTGAGATACTTACCAGCGATGATTTTTATCAGAAACAATATGGCATCATCTTTGATGCAATGGTGGAATTGTGTAATGAAGGGAAACCGGTAGATCTGGTGACCCTTCAGAATCGTTTAAAGGAGAAAGAACTCCCGCCGGATATCAGCAGTATGGAATATGTAAGAGATCTGATCTCAGCGGTTCCTACTTCTGCAAATGTGAAGTACTACGCAAAGATCGTCAGTGAGAAAGCAGTCCTTCGCAGACTTATCAAGGCAAATGAAGAGATTGCCAACACCTGCTATCTGGAGAAGGAGAATACAGAGATTATTCTGGAAGAAGCGGAAAAAAAACTGTTCAATATTCTCCAGAGACGCAACAATGAAGAATATGTTCCAATCCAGCAGGTAGTTCTGAATGCCATTAATAACATTGAGAAAGCGTCTAAGCTTAAAGGTTCTGTAACAGGTATTCCCACAGGCTTTATGGATCTGGATTATAAAACATCCGGAATGCATCCTTCTGATCTGGTGCTGATCGCAGCCCGTCCTTCCATGGGGAAAACAGCCTTTGTACTGAACATTGCACAGTATATGGCATTCCGAAAGGATGTCACAGTTGCTATATTCAGTCTGGAAATGTCAAAGGAACAGCTGGTGAACCGACTTCTGGCAATGGAATCTCATGTAGATTCCCAGAATATGAGAACAGGTAATCTGAAAGACGAGGACTGGACAAAACTGGTAGAAGGAGCAGATATTATCGGTAAATCTAATCTGATCATTGATGACACGCCGGGTATTTCTATTGCGGAAATGCGCTCCAAATGCAGGAAATATAAGCTGGAACATAATCTCGGGATTATCATGATCGACTATCTGCAGCTGATGAGCGGAAGTGGAAAAAGTGATTCCAGACAGCAGGAAATTTCAGATATTTCCCGTTCTCTGAAAGCTCTTGCCAGAGAGCTGAATGTGCCGGTGATCGCATTGTCTCAGCTCAGCCGTGCGGTGGAACAGCGTCCGGATCACAGACCAATGCTTTCGGATCTTCGAGAATCCGGAGCCATTGAACAGGATGCCGATGTGGTAATGTTTATCTACAGAGATGACTATTATCATAAGGATACAGAGAAGAAGGACATTGCAGAGATCATCATTGCCAAACAGAGAAACGGTCCCATCGGAACAGTAGAACTGGTATGGCTGCCGAGATATACACAGTTTGTGAATATGAAGAAATAATCTATCTCAGAGGAGTTTGATCTTTGACTTGAATAATATTATAGCAATCCTCTAAAATAATGCATCTTAATCCAGTCCATCAGAGTGTGAAATCCTGCTGAATTGTCTTAAATGTATTATTTACGAGGATTGCTATAGAAAAATTTTACAGGGAAACAGTATCAGGGGGAGAATCCGGTACTGTTTCCCTGTTTTTTGTGTCAAAATAAAGTTTTATAGGGAAGTTTGTCAATCGAAACTTCTTGCAATCTCGCTATGGCGTTTTATAATAAATATACATGATATCAGGATTATGACAGCTGTTTTTACAGTGCAGTGGTTCAATGATATCAGGTGATAGATTGAGTTGTTGATATGCATCAGTGGTTTCTGATGAAAAAATGGACTCAAAAGGAGGAGGGGCAGCATGGAGCAGCGGTATACTGTGACTCAGACCGCAGAAATCCTTGGCGTGAGGGCATCGGTCCTCCGGTACTGGGAGGAAGAGCTGGAACTGAGGATATGCAGGAATGAGCAGGGACATCGTTACTATACAGGAAATGATATTACGCTTCTGGCTAATATAAAGGAACTAAAGAAAAGAGGACTTGCCCTGAGAGCAATCAAAGAACTGGTTCCAAGAATTTCAAGGACTGCACCCGGGACTACTGCGAGCAAAGTGAAGCTTCTTGAAGATGAACAGCCTGAGAGGGAAAAAATACTTGAATTTCAGAAAATCATGGAACGTCTGATCGCTCAGGAGCTACATATGAAAAAAGAGGGAGAAGACCAGTGCCGGGATCTGGATGAAACGATCCGTAACAGACAGCTTGCGAGAAAAGAGGCTGCTGCAGCACTGGAAAAAAGAAGCAGGAGGATCAGAAGAAAACATTTGTAAAAGTTATCCATAAAGAAAACAGCTTCGTCTCTGCGGTAAACAGAGATGAAGCTGTTTTGAAATCATGAATTATTCTGCTGGATGAATAGCCTCTGTTGGACATGCATCTGCACATGTTCCGCAGTCTAAGCATGCATCAGCGTCGATTACATAATGCTCATCTCCCTGAGAGATAGCTTCTGCAGGACATTCGCTTTCGCATGTTCCACAGCTTACACATTCGTCTGAAATTACATATGCCATAATTAGAATCCTCCTTATCGTAATAACGTTTTAGGCCCCTTTCGGGGTTCTGCATACATTTTAATATATCTTTGTCTGAATTACAAGTATAAAATCAGATACATTATAAAATAATATTAAGTTAGTATTTGCTTACTTTACCTGCAGATTACAAATAGCTGACGGACATGTGAATGTCTGTCCGAGCAGAGAAATTATCCTGCCAAAATACAGGCATTTGTATGATGGAAAATAGTCTGTTAATATACAAAAAAAATAAGAGTATCAAAAAGAAAGTGCGTTTTTGCTGAATTTATTGACAATTCAGACATAAACGGTTATAGTAAAGATACTTGCAAGGAGGCATAACACAGAAAGTTGTGCCTCTTTTGTTCCGTAGCAGGAATCAGAAAACAAATAGAAAGAATGGAGGAATGAAGAATGAAGAAAGCATTGGCAATTGGACTTGCAGCAGTAATGGCGGTTTCCATGAGTGCACCGGTATTTGCAGAAGATGAAGGCAAAGGGATTGCAAAAGAGGACCTGAAAGTAGGAGTGATCTATATCGGTGATGAGAATGAAGGTTACACAGCAGCTCATATGAAAGGAATTGATGAGATGGAAGAGAAGCTTGGGCTTGACGATTCTCAGATTATTGAGAAAACTCTCATCGGTGAAGATGAAGGATGCTATGATGCGGCAGCAGACCTTGCAGATCAGGGATGTCAGATCATCTTTGCAAACAGCTTTGGACATGAGACTTATATACTGGAAGCGGCAGGGGAATATCCGGAGGTTCAGTTCTGTCATGCAACAGGAACACAGGCTGCATCCAGCGGACTTTCCAACATGCATAACTATTTTACAAATATTTATGAAGCACGTTACGTGTCAGGTGTAGTTGCAGGTCTGAAACTGAATGAAATGATCGAGGACGGCACAGTAAAAGAAGACGCATGCAAGATGGGTTATGTAGGTGCATTCCCATACGCAGAGGTTATCTCCGGTTATACAGCTTTCTATCTTGGCGCGAAGAGCGTATGCCCGTCTGTAACAATGGAAGTAAAATATACAAACAGCTGGGCAAGCTTTGACCTTGAGAAAGAGTGCGCAGATGCTCTGATCTCTGACGGCTGTGTACTGATCAGCCAGCATGCAGATACAACAGGTGCTCCTACAGCATGCGAAGCAGCAGGAGTTCCATGTGTAGGTTATAATATTGATATGACATCTGTTGCTCCGAACACAGCACTTACTTCTGCATCTATGGACTGGGGTGTATATTATACATACGCAGTACAGTGTATGCTTGACGGCACAGCAATTGATACTGACTGGTGTAAAGGATTTGCGGAAGGTGCAGATAAGATCACAGCTCTCAATGACAAAACTGTAGCAGAGGGTACAGAAGAAAAGGTCAAAGAAGTGGAAGATGCGCTCATTGATGGTTCCCTTCATGTATTTGATACATCTGCATTTACAGTAGACGGCAAGGAACTTGATACTTATAAGAAGGGTGATACAGAGTACATTTCTGACGGATACTTCCATGAATCTGAATATGGTTCCGCACCTGCATTTGATATTGCGATTGATGGAATTACCTCTATTACAGAATAAGAAAATTGCTGGAGCTGCAAAGCGCGGAGCAATTTACGACAGCAGGGCTGCCCGGGCGGCAGCTCTGCTGTTTTCATATCGTACGTGCAAAAGAAGTCTTGAAGTCTTCTGACAGAAGGTTTCTTTTGCTGTATTATGGAGTATACAGGAGAGCAATTCCATAATTCAGAAGTAGGATTAAATGATATCGGCAGTCAAAGAGACAGGACTTTTACTGTAGATTGGATATCATTAGATAAAAGGAGGAAACGATAGTGGGAGAAAACTATGCACTTGAACTTAGAGATATTTCCAAGAGTTTTGGTTCGGTCCAGGCGAATGATCATGTAGATCTCACACTGAGAAAATCGGAGATTCTTGCAATTCTGGGGGAAAACGGAAGCGGAAAGACAACTCTGATGAATATGATCTATGGAATTTATTATCCGGATGAGGGACATATTTTTGTAAATGGAAAAGAAGTAACGATCCGTTCACCGAAAGATTCCTATGAACTGGGAATCGGTATGGTACATCAGCATTTTAAACTGGTAGATGTACTGACAGCAGCAGAGAATATTGTTCTGGGACTTCCGGGAAAGGGAAAGCTGGACATGAAGAGAATCACAGAGGATATTCAGAAGCTGGCAGATAAATATGGCTTTGAATTGGATCTGTCACAGAAGATCTACGAAATGTCCGTTTCCCAGAAGCAGACAGTTGAGATCATAAAGATGCTCTACCGCGGTGCAAGGATTCTGATCTTGGATGAGCCGACCGCAGTTCTGACACCACAGGAGTCTGACCGGTTATTCGATATTTTGAGAAATATGAGAAAAGATGGATGTTCCATTATGATCATCACACACAAACTCCAGGAAGTTCTGGCGTTATCAGACCGTGTGGCAATCCTCAGAAAAGGAAAGTATATTGATACAGTAGAAACAGCTCAGGCAAATGCACAGAGTCTGTCAGAGATGATGGTAGGCGGCAGAGTAGATCTCAATATCGACCGTCCTGAACCGGAGAATGTAAAGAAACGATTAGTGGTCAAAGGTCTGAACTGTAAAAACAAAGAAGAGGTAAAAACTCTGGATGATGTTGATCTGACAGTAAATGCAGGAGAGATTCTGGGTATTGCCGGCATTTCCGGAAGCGGCCAGAAAGAATTTCTGGAGGCAATTGCAGGACTCCAGGCAATAGAGAGCGGTTCGATCACCCTGCTTGATGACAATGGAAAAGGAACAGAGCTTGCAGGAATGGATTCTATCTCCATTAATAAAGCAGGGATCAGCCTTGCTTTTGTTCCGGAAGACCGTATTGGTATGGGGCTTGTGGGCGATATGGATATGACCGATAATATGATGCTCAGAAGCTATCGCAATGGCAAAAGTCCATTCCTGGATCGAAAAGGTCCAAAGGCACTGGCATTAAAAATTAAAGAACAGCTTGAAGTCATGACTCCAAGTATTTCCGCACCTGTCCGTCAGATGTCAGGAGGAAATGTGCAGAAGGTTCTGGTAGGACGAGAAATTGCCCAGAATCCGAAAGTGCTTCTGGTAGCTTTCCCAACTCGAGGGGTGGATGTCAATACTTCCCATGTGATTTACCGCCTTCTGAATGAACAGAAGAAAAAAGGGGTTGCAGTAGTCTGTGTTATTGAGGATCTTGATGTAGTTCTTGAACTGTGTGACAGGATTGCAGTGTTCTGCGGAGGTAAAATCAGCGGAATTGAGGATGGAAGAACTGCAACGAAAGAAGGAATCGGGATTCTTATGACGAAGCATGAAAAAGGAGGGACACAGGCATGAAGAAAGAACCTTTCTTACAGGTAAGTAAAAGAAGAAACAAAGCCAGATGGCAGGAACGTCTTCTGATCCGTTTCATTGCATTGATCCTTGCACTGATCGTGTGCGGAGCGGTGATCGTTGCCCTGGTAAAGATGAATCCGGTGGATGTCTATAAGGCAATCTGGGATGGAGCAATGGGTTCGGATCGCCGTCTGTGGCAGACTATACGAGATACAATGGTACTGCTGTGTATTTCCATTGGTCTGGCACCTGCATTTAAAATGAAATTCTGGAACATCGGTGCAGAAGGTCAGATCCTGATCGGTGGTGCCTGCTCTGCTGCCGTCATGATCTATGCAGGAGATAAGATGCCTACAGGGTTACTCCTGATCGTAATGTTTGTGGCAAGTGCACTTGGCGGAATGATCTGGGGAATGATCCCGGCTGTATTTAAAGCAAACTGGAATACAAATGAGACACTGTTTACTCTGATGTTGAATTATGTTGCCATGCAGGTAGTAACTTATTGTATTGTATTCTGGGAAAATCCGAAAGGTTCCAATACAGTCGGTATCATCAATCAGGCTACAAAAGGCGGATGGCTTCCGGAATTGTTCGGACAGAAATATGGCTGGAATGTAGTCATTGTCCTGATTCTGACAGTGGGAATGTTTATTTATCTGAAATACTGTAAGCAGGGCTATGAGATCGCAGTAGTAGGTGAGAGCGAGAATACTGCCAGATATGCCGGTATCCAGGTGAAAAAGGTTATTATCCGTACAATGGCAATTTCCGGTGCAATCTGTGGTATCGCAGGTTTTGTTATTGTCAGCGGAGCCAGCCATACGATTTCCACTGCAACAGCAGGCGGTCGTGGATTTACTGCGATCATTGTCGCATGGCTTTCCAAGTTTAATACATTTATTATGGTTGCAGTTTCCTTTGGCATCGTATTTATGAACCAGGGTGCCGTACAGATCGCAACACAGTATGGACTGAATGAGAATGCTTCCAATGTTCTTCTGGGAATCATTCTGTTTTTCCTGATCGGTGCAGAATTCTTTATCAACTACAGAGTAAAGCGTGCAAAGAAATAGGAGGTAGCGGCAATGAGTGTACTGATAGTTTTTATTCAAAAAGCAATTGTCCAGGGCATCTGTATTCTGTATGGGGCGCTTGGTGAGATTATGACAGAGAAATCCGGTAATCTGAATCTTGGTATTCCGGGAATTATGTATATGGGCGGCATTTCAGGTTTGATGGGAGCTTTCCTCTATGAGAAGGATAATCCTGATCCCAATGCACTTGTGGGTGTACTGATATCGTTTTTGTGTGCATTTGCATGTGCTGCAATCGGTGGTCTGATCTACAGTATCCTGACTATCACACTTCGTGTAAATCAGAATGTAACAGGTCTTGCACTTACCATTTTTGGTACAGGTTTTGGTAACTTCTTTGGCGGTTCTATTTCCAAGCTTGCAGGCGGTGTAGGACAGATTTCCGTAAAAGTAACAGGAAGTGCCTATACGGCAAAAATCCCGGGATTGTCTAAGATTCCGGTTATCGGAGGTATTTTATTTAATTATGGTTTTCTTACATATCTCTGTATTATTATAGCAGTCCTGTTATCGTTTTTTCTGTTCAAGACAAGAGCGGGATTGAATCTCAGGGCAATCGGTGAAAATCCGGGAACTGCAGATGCAGCAGGTATCAATGTTATCAAATATAAATATCTGTCAACCTGTATCGGTGCAGGTCTGGCAGGTCTGGGCGGACTCTATTTCGTAATGGAATATTCAGGAGGAACCTGGACAGACAATGGTTTTGGAGATCGTGGCTGGCTTGCTGTTGCACTGGTAATCTTTGCATTATGGAAACCACTGAATGCAATCTGGGGAGCATTCCTGTTCGGAGCTCTTTATATTCTGTATCTTTATATCCCGGGACTTGGACGAAGCATGCAGGAAGTATTTAAAGCACTGCCTTATGTGGTAACGATTATCGTACTGGTATTCACAAGCTTCCGAAAGAAAAAGGAACACCAGCCGCCTGCTGCGCTGGGACTTCCGTATTTCAGGGAGGAACGATAAAATTAAAAGTTTGCAGTTGATTCCAGAGTAAAATAGTATTATAATATCAGAAGCTATAAAAGCTGAGTAGTATGAAGAAAAATTAAGGAGGAAATATACAATGGCTAAAGTATCAAAAGACATGCTGATCGGTCAGCTTCTTCAGATTGATGCAAATATCGCACCGATTCTTATGAGAGCAGGAATGCATTGCCTTGGATGCCCATCTTCCCAGATGGAATCTCTCGAAGAAGCAGCTATGGTTCATGGACTGGATGTTGATGTACTGGTTAACCAGATCAATGATTTTCTTGGAGAATAATCTTCCTGAAAGGTAATCATATGACGGACTATGACAATTGTTGAATTGTCATAGACTGACATGTAAAAAGGATGTTCTGAATAAGTTCAGGACATCCTTTTTTTAGAAATCTGTAATTTACTATGGTATAAGAAAAGAGCTTTCAGATGAAAACTGAATGCTCTTTTAATTATGAAAATTATTACAGTTGAATCAGCTGCTGAAGGGCAGAATCGGAAATCAGTTCTCCATGTTCTGTCAGATAAGCTTCTCCTGAAAGAGAGAAAGCCTTTCCCTGTCCATATTCCGTAAGAATATTACATACCCTGTTAAAATCCTCCGGAGAAAGTGATGACTGGTGAAGTACCAGTTTGTAAAGCTCATCGGCCGGATCTTTGTACAGGGTGTTTGTACCGGTAAAATAGCCGTTCAGTCCATGGGCGGCCGCAATCACATCGTCCAGTGTGTCGAACTCATAGAGACGGATAAGATTTACATCAGGAACTTGAGTATCGTCATTTTCCTTTGCTCCGGTATTCTGAGCAGATTTGCCATCTTTTGTCTGAGTACTCTTCATCTTTGCTTCGTAAAGCTTCTGGAAGATATCAATAATATTGTCTGCACCGTCAAGCTGAAGAGTATCTGTCTTATCATTCCCTCTGAATGGAGCAAATTTGGAGAAACGGGTATCCAGTTCTTCAGGATCCTCTACTTTGGTAATGATCAGGATGATGCTCTCGGTACTCACCGGGATGGCCTCGATCATTAATGGAATATTATCTGCCTCAAAACCAAACTGTATCTGTGCCTGCTGCATCATATCGCGGAAAAGTTTCTTGGCTTTCTCAGTGCCGTAAGCCAGTTCACTGATACGGATCTGATGGTTCTCCAGGTCTTCTCTTGTCAGTGTGCAGCGTATCTGGTTGTCGTTGATCTTTTCTATCTTCATGTTGTCACATCCTATTCTGAATAACATTGAATTATCTGGCAGCTTCATAATTGCCTGTGAAAATCCATTAAAAGTGTTTCTGATAATGAAAATTTAACTTTTGAAAGCTGCGGACAATTACGGATAAATTAAAAGTTACTATTGTTTTTTGAACAGCAATTTTAAAGGATTGCCATAGATGCGCTGTCTTTGGAAAATTGCTGCAAGTAACTTCAAAAATTCTATTGTCTGACTGTGAATTTATAAAATTTTATACACTATATTATATAACACAGAACTGCAAAATGTAAAGATAAGTAATCAACCAAAATATTAAATTTTTAGAAACAAAACAGAAAAAAATACATAAATGAAGAAAAACACTTGCATCTGTTTACAAGATGGATATAATGAAAACAGAAGAAGCAGTAAACCTGCGGTTCACATAAGCGAAGATCTGAAACATTAACCAAAGTGATCTTTTATTTCTAAACTTCATTGCCGTTTTTCATGCAGCGTTCCTGCTGTGGCAATGTACAGGTAAAATTTCCATGATAATAAGAAGTTGAAACGTTACTGTTCACTCCGTTCACAGTAACGATAAAACAGGTGCAGGGATATTGTTTTTTCAACAGCCGATAAGGTGCTTTCTAAAAAATCTTATGAAAGAAGGGAGGTAAGCTTACGGAAAATATATCACGGGCAACCAAAAAGAGCATGCGTAAACCACTGGAAAAAGAATTGAAGAGTTATCGTGAACAGGGAATTTCTCTGTATCTGAATGGTATACTCAGTAATCCGAAAACAATTGCAAAAGCCTGTCAGATTGCAGAAGGTGGTGGATACATGCGTGATTACGTTGAAGATGAAAAAGGACGGATCGCTCGTGTGGATTTTGATTTCGTCAAAGAAAAATAACAAAAGAGAAAGCTGCCCGAACAGATTCTGAATCAGTCCCCCCGATGTTCATAATGCCTTCGGGCAGCATAAGAATATAATTACGCATATCTTAAAAATTTGTGAAAAATACGATTTTGCAATACAATTGTAATATTTTATGGTATACTTAAGCCAGTATCATCAAGTTACCGATACAGTTGATAATACTGGTACATCATACTCAAAATAACTATATGAAATACCTTTCTGTGAGCTGATGTATCAATAGCGATCGTGTTACTGTCTGCTTTGTTTCCGGTAACACAATATTTACTGAAAGGAAAAATACTATGAATAAAAAGTATAAACCAGTTATCGCAGTTGCCGTTTTGGTCATTCTTGTTGCGATTCTTGGAATTGTCACTCATGTAGTAATGAAGTACATACCATCTTCTGAGAAAATGGATCTGAATGAATATTATGGAGAAATGGCAGATGGGGAGATTGCCCTGGTCATTGGAACTGAGAAACTGGAAGAACGTGGTCTGGTGGACGGAGACAGAGTCTATTTACCACTGGATGTGGTGAATACTTATCTGAACCAGAGATATTACTGGGATTCTGCCAATCAGCAGATACTTTATGCAACACCTTCGGAGCTGACTTCTGCGAGTGCATCATCTGAGGCAGGAGATAAGGTATGGGTGAAAGATGACAAAGTGTATCTGAATCTTACTTATGTGCAGGAATTTACAGATCTTGATGCATACATCACAAAAGATCCATACAGGATTGCCATACAGTATAAATTCAAAAATGTAAAAACAGTCACAGTTAAGAAGAATACAAGCATACGTTACCGCGGTGGAATTAAATCGGCTATTCTTACTTCTGTAAAGAAAGGTACAAAGCTTCGTCTTATTGAAGAAATGGAGAACTGGGATCAGGTAGCTACGGATGACGGATATATTGGTTATATAGATAAGAAGAAAGTGGGAGAAGCAGAGAAGACAAAATTTGAACGAAGCTTTAAGAGGGAACAGTACTCCTATCTTACTATGGACAGCAAGGTCAATATGGTGTGGCATCAGGTGACTTCCACAGATGCCAATGCTTATTTTGCGGATGCGACAGCAAATATGACAGGTGTGAATGTGATCTCGCCTACCTGGTTCTATCTGACAGATACTTCAGGAAACATTGCAAGCATTGCGAGTGCAGATTATGTATCACAGGCTCATGAAAAGGGGCTTCAGGTATGGGGACTGATCGACAACTTTACACAGGAAGTAAGTACAACGGAAACACTTTCCAGCACTGCGGCGAGACAGAATATTATCAGTCAGCTGATCCAGGCAGCCCAAGATGTGGGAATGGATGGCATTAATGTGGATTTTGAATCTCTCAGCGAGGATGTGGGAACTCATTTTCTGGAATTTCTGAGAGAACTTTCCATAGAGTGTCATAAGAATAATCTGGTTCTTTCAGTGGATAACCCGGTTCCTGAGGATTTTACAAGCCATTATGACCGGGCTGAGCAGGGAAGGGTTGTAGATTATGTGATCATCATGGGATATGACGAGCATTATGTAGGATCTGAAGCCGGTTCTGTGGCATCTCTTCCATGGGTGGAACAGGGAATCCAGGATACACTGGATGAGGTTCCGGCTGAACGTGTGATCAATGCCATTCCGTTTTATACCAGACTGTGGAGGACCACAGGGGGAAATGTAACCAGTGAAGCAATCGGTATGGATCAGGCGCAGCAGACAATTGCAGATAATAATGTGGAAACCTACTGGGATAAGACCACTTCCCAGAATTATGGAAAATATGATATAGATAATTCTACCTATCAGATCTGGCTTGAGGATGCTCAGTCAGTTGCAGAGAAAGTGAAGCTGGTATCCAAATATGACCTTGCAGGAGTTTCTGCATGGAAGCTTGGATTTGAAAACAACGGAATCTGGCAGGTAATCTCGGACAATCTGAATAATTAAAAGTTCTGCATCAGCAGGCTATAAAAACATCTTCTGAAACATATATTAATATAGAATTTTATGAAATACTGATTGCATTATTTTATGGAATTGCTATAGCCAGTCTACAGGAACAGTGAATTTTCCCGTAGACTGTAAAAGATGTCTCAGGAGGTGTTTTTAGTTTGAAAAAATATGGACTGGAATTAATGTTAGGGTGTCTGCTTCTTGTCAGTTTTCTCATTCTGTCAAAACAGGCAGCTGAAGTTTCAGAGACTATGAGTTCAACAGAAAATTCAAAAACCATTCTGGTAGATGCAGGACATGGTGGAGCGGATCCGGGAATGATCGGAGTGAACGGACTGGAAGAAAAGGGGATAAATCTTCAGATTGCCGTAAAATTAAAGGATTCTCTGGAAAAACAAGGATTTTCTGTAATCATGACAAGGGAAGAAGATAAGGGCCTTTATGAGGAGGACAGCAGAAATCAGAAAGCACAGGATATGCAGTGCAGGATTGCTATGATAAAGAAATACAGACCTGTGCTGTGCATAAGTGTTCATCAGAACAGCTATCAGGATTCGTCTGTATGCGGTCCCCAGGTGTTTTATTATGAAGATTCTGTCCGGGGAAAGAACCTGGCAGAGTTTATCCAGGAAGAACTGAATCTGGGACTGAAAGTAAAACGCCCTCGTGTGGCAAAAGGTAATAAAACCTATTATCTGTTAAAAAGAAGTGAAAGTGTTTTGAATATTGTAGAGTGTGGTTTTCTTACAAATCCGGAAGAGGCCGGACTTCTCTGCAAAGAAGAATATCAGAATAAAATAGTGGAAGCTATAGTGAAAGGGATTGAACAATATCTGAAGCAACAAAAAATTTAAAATGTTTAATTTATGTGAACTTGCTTTTAATAAGTAAGGATTTTTGTTATACTGATACTTGTTTGCTAAAATCCCCCGGAGGTAGGAGTATCTGCATGGCGGGGAAATGTACAGGGAGAAATTATGCTTGGAATTATTTATCTGCTTCTGGCAGGAATGCTGGGCTGTGAAGCATCGAAAATGCTGACAGGAGAGGGAAGGAGTGTGTCAGGTATTAATCGTATCTGGCTCATGCTTCCGGCTTCTTTTGGAGTCGGAACACTTTTACTGACCTGGACAGTATATATTATTTCCTGGTTTTTCAGTGTTGTGGGAAAAGCTGAAAATCCACTTTTGTATGGAAATATTATCGGGATGACAGGTGCTGCAGTTATTATTATACTGATCAGTGTATGGAAATACAAAAGACAGGGTGGATGCAGGAACTGGAATACTGATAAAATACAGGATAAGCGCAGATTAAAAAAGGAAATATTACTCTTTGGTCTGCTGACTGTATTTATTACATATATGATGTTCTATGTATTCTATATAAAAGACGGAATCCTGTATTCCGGCCTGACTGTGTATGGAGATTATGCACCACATACGGCGATGATGCGTTCTTTTTCTGCAGGAAATAATTTTCCCACACAGTATCCTCATTATGGAGGTGCAGATGTAAAGTATCATTTTATGTTTCAGTTTCTCACAGGAAATCTGGAATATCTTGGAATGCGTATGGATTTTGCCTATAATATCGTAAGTACCTTGTCGCTTGTGGGATTTCTTATGCTGTTATATCAGCTTGCACTTAGGATCACAGGCAAAATGTGCTGCGGTGTACTGGCATTGTTTCTGTTCTTTTTCAGAAGCGGAATGGCTTTTTTCAGATTTGTATGGGAGCATATCCAGGCAGGGAATCTTGTGGAAACCCTGGAAGAAAACACTTCCTTTATCGGATATACTGTCAATGAGAACTGGGGATTGTGGAACTTTAATGTTTATCTTAATCAGAGGCATCTGGCATTTGGACTTCTGATGGTGACTTTGGCACTATATCTGTTTATGGACTGGCTGGAAGCCGGGACGGCACATGAAGAGAAAGGAATACTCTGGATAAAAAACAGGATTTTCTCGAAGGAAGGATGGAAAAGTAGAAATCTGGATCAGGCACTGCTTATGGGAATGTTTCTGGGTCTGTGTGCGTTCTGGAATGGGGCAGCAGTGATCGGTGGTCTGCTGATTTTGTGCGGCTTTGCTATTTTCTCGGATGGAAAAGTGGATTACGCTGTCATGGCGGGGGTATCCATCTTCTTTTCCTGTCTTCAGTCAAAGATTTTTATTGTTGGAAGTGCTATGAGCCCTCAGATTTATCTGGGATTTCTGGCAGAGGATAAGACTGTCCCGGGAGTTGTGAAATATCTGTTCTGGATGAGCGGAGTTTTTTTCCTTGGGCTGGTACTAATGGTATGGTTTATGAGAAGACGGGAGAGAGCAATCCTTGTGAGTTTCCTGTTTCCGGTGATTTTTGCTTTTGTGCTTCTGATGACACCGGATATTAATGTAAACCATAAATATATCATGATATCATATGCGTTTCTGACGATTTTCTGGGCATGGGCAGTATGCAGTCTTTGGAATGGGAGAAATGGGCAGTCCGGGATACAGAAAACTATGGGAAAGATACTGGCAATAGTATTGGTGATATCTCTGAGTGCCACCGGAATCTATGACTTTATTGTAATCGTAAAAGGAAATGGTCCGGGCAGACGTGTGACTGTAAATATGAACAGCGAGCTGACCCAGTGGCTGGAGGAGAATCTGGAGAAAAACGATCTTTTACTTACTCCTGAGTACAGCATGAATGAAGTGACGATGTCCGGAGCTATGCTTTACTGTGGATGGCCATATTACGCATGGTCTGCAGGCTATGATACGAATTACAGGGCTGCACAGGCTGTAACGATATACACCACATCTGACAGTGAAACATTGAAAAAAACAGTACAACAGGAAAAAATAACATATATCCTGTTTGAAGAAGGTTCGGAATTTGAACAGCAGGAATGTCGTGAGGAGACAATTGCTGCAGCATATGAAAAGGTTTATGAGACTCAGGATGGACGGATACGGATCTATAAAACAACAGAATAATCCTCAAATGCATTATTACGGGGATTACTCCGGATTTATGATTATGAGCCGGGTGATCACAGATTTACAGAGATAAGAGAGAATGTGTAAGATTATAGTAACCACAATGATTTTATAAATGATTAAGGAGGACGTACGGATGAAGAAATGGGCACCGAGAGTGCTTCTTGCAGCAGCTCTTGCAGGGCTGTCTGCATTTCTGTTAAAGGGAGATGTATGGACATTCTGGACCTGGTGGCTGTTGGCATTTCTGATGGGAATGGTTGCCATGCCTGTGACAGGGAGACTGTTTGCCGGATTTGAGGACAAAGGCTGGATGTTTTCAAAAGTGCTGGCGATTACTGTGACAGGTTTTCTTACGTGGTTTCTGGTAACTGCGAAGATACTGCCATTTACTGCAGCGACATGTATCGGTGTGTCTGTTGTATGTGCTGTTGGCTGTGGGGTTTTATATCATTTTCAGGGAAAAAATGGAATTGACTGCTTTCCGTCTGGAAAGGGAAAACTGATTTACGGAGAGGAAATTCTGTTCTTTATATTTTTTCTGATATGGACTTATTTTGCAGGATTCCGTCCGCAGGCATACGGAACTGAGAAATTTATGGATTATGGTTTCATGGAAGCAATGATGAGAAGTACGACACTTCCTGCAAGAGATCTGTGGTATTCAGAAGGTACGATCAACTATTATTATGGCGGACAGTATTTTGCAGTATTTCTGACGAAGCTGACTGGCAGTAAAGTAGAACTCACTTACAATCTGATGCGTACTTTTGTGGCTGCATTTGCATTTGTGCTTCCGTTTTCACTGGTTCGTCAGATGTCTGTGGACAGGCTTAAAGGAAGCCTGACAGGAAAGAAACGTTGTGTGCCGGCAGTGGCCGGGATCATAGCAGGACTTTCTGTATCAATTGCGGGAAATATGCATTATGTGGTTTACAGTAAGATCATTCCATGGCTCCAGAAGCTGCAGGGAAAAGAAGCGGACAGCTACTGGTTCCCGGATGCGACCCGTTATATTGGATACAATCCGGATGTGCCGGACAAGACAATCCATGAATTTCCATGTTATTCCTTTGTGCTGGGAGATCTCCATGCCCATGTGGTAAATGTAATGTTTGTGCTGTTTCTGGTGGGACTTCTTTATGCGTGGATGCGAAGTGTGCGGATGAGAGAAGCAGTGATCATGAAGCCGGGCCGGAAACAGTTCTGGAAAAAACAGCTGTTGATTCCGCATATCCTGCTGGCTGCAGTGATGATCGGTATGTTCCGGTTTACGAATTTCTGGGATTTTATTATTTATTTCGTGGTGACCGGTGGAGTGGTGCTGTTTACCAATATCGTTCAGTTTGATGGTAAAGTGAAGAGGATTCTGGCAGTGACTGCGGTTCAGGCAGTGGAGATCATTGTGATCTCATACGTTGTTTCTCTGCCGTTTACTTTGCAGTTTGACAGTATGTTTAAAGGTGTGGGAATTGCGCAGAATCATTCTATGATCCATCAGCTGCTGATTTTGTGGGGACTGCCTGTGGTTCTGACAGTTCTGCTGATTATCTGTATCATCTGGGAGAAGCTTCGTGGTGGTGCGAACAGAAGTCTGTATAAACTGATGAAAGCAATCTCTGTGCCGGATCTGTTTGCGATTGTCATGGGACTCTGTGCAATCGGGCTGATCGTGATTCCGGAGTTGGTTTATGTAAGAGATATTTACGAAAATGGAAACGCCAGGGCGAATACTATGTTTAAGCTGACTTATCAGGCGTATATGCTGTTTGGGATGACCATGGGATATGGTATTTTCCGTATGCTGGTGGCTGCACGTAAGAAAGTGTTTAAGGTTGTGTCAGTGATCGGTCTGGTACTGCTTTGCTGGACCTTTGGTTATTTTGGAAACAGTGTGTATGCGTGGTTTGGAAAGGTATGGGAGCCTTCTGAATATAAAGGATTGAATGCGACATCTTTCCTGTCAAATGATTTCACAGAGGATGTGGCTGGTATTAAATGGCTGAAGAAGAATGTGAAAGGGTCACCGGTTGTGCTTGAGGCGAACGGGGACAGCTATAGTGGTTATGAGCGTGTTTCTGCTATGACCGGGCTTCCGACTGTGCTGGGATGGTATGTGCATGAGTGGCTGTGGAGAGATGATACTGCGGATCTGAATGAGAAGAGTGCGGATATTGAGAGTATTTATATTTCTTTGGATGTGGAGTATGTGAAGGAACTGCTGGAAGAGTATGATGTTTCTTATATTTTTGTCGGATCGAAAGAACGGGAGAAATATGGGGATGCACTGAATGAAGAGGTGCTGAATTCGCTTGGAGAAGTTGTGTTCCAGGATGAGGTGTATAGTACTTATATTCTTAAAGTTAATAAGTAAGAGGGCGAAAAATGGCGGCAGTTTGTGTCGCCATTTTTTGCGTTTTTGTAAAGAATATTGCGGGTAATCTTTGATGATCAAAAGGGACGCGTAAAAAAATATTTCATTTCCTGTGCGGTTTCGGGCTCTAAGATATTCTAAGCCGCCAAAAATCTGCTAAAGGCATGAGCCGCCCTCTCAAACTCGCTCCGTTGCAAACTTCGCTCAGACACGTGAGACGGTCGGCTCATAACACAGATTCTTGCCGGCTAAGAATATCTAAGAACCCTGCAAATGCACAGGAAATGAAATATTTTTTTACGCTGGTTATTGGCTGGAATGGTTGGGAGAGTAATTGTTAGGAGGTAAAGAGAAGAAAAGCAAAATTTACAGATATGGATTACGATTGTATTATGATAATGTATGTGCAATATATATAAGAAAAATATGTTGCTACAGTGGAAAAATGAAAAGATGACACTGTATAAGTAGTAGGAGAAAATGAGGATTGTGAATATTTACATGACAGGAAAGGAGTTTTAAAATGAGGAATCGAATAATTCAGGTTAGACATTATAGCAGGAAAATGATGATTATGATGTTGACAGGAGCAATTTGCTGTAGTTCATGTTTTTGTCAAACAGCTTTTGCGAAAACCAGCAAAGTAAGGGTTTACGATGCGGAAAAAGGAACCACAAGCTTCACATCTTTTACATATTCGGATAATAAAAAGGATGAATCACTGGCACCGTCGGAGGGAACAGGAGCGATTTCATCTGCTTCTCAGAAGGTGGTTATTTTCCATCAGGCAGATGGGTCTACGATAATAAGAAAAGCAGACAGTAATGGAAAAGTGACACTTCCTGCAATAAAGAACGAGACCGGATATACTTTTCTTGGATGGAGCACGAAGCCGGATCAGACTCAGAATCCGCAGTATCAGGCGGGACAGGTGATACAGGTAAGGAAGAAAACCCATTTATATGCAGTTATGTATAACTGGCAACAGGAGCCGGATATTCAGGTCAATAATCTGGCAGCTCAGCTGTCGGAGTATTCCGGAATTATTTTTGTGGGAGATTCCAGAACGTATTTTATGCAGAAAACTCTTCTTCAGGAATATGGAAAGGATGCAGTTGCAAAAGTATCATTTGTGTGTAAGACAGGGGAGGGACTGAGCTGGTTTGAAACAGCAGGAGAGAGAGTAATGAGAAGTGAAATTGCCCGTCTGCAGTCAGATTCAGATAAGCCCGTAGCAGTTATTTTTAATCTTGGTGTGAATGATCTTTCGAGTCATAATTCCGGGAATGGGGTTGATTATAAAGGCGAGGCAAATGCATATCTTGCGCGTATGAACACTCTTGCAGAGGAACTTGAAAGTGACTGCAGATTGTTTTATATGTCTGTGAATCCGGTAAATACAGCAATGAAACCAACTCGAAAAGAAGCGCAGTTACGTTACTTTAATGACAGATTGCAGAGCAGGTTAAATAAGAGATTTCAATGGATAGATACCTATAAATATCTGATGAAGAATGGTTACAGTACATACAATGAGTTTAAGGGAAATATAGATGACGGCGTTCACTATTCTACACGTACCTATAAAAGAATCTATAAATATTGTATGAATGCGATCAGATAATGCTTTTTGATTTATACACAAATTATAATCTTGTTTCAGGTAAGCAGTATAAGCAGAAGTTAAGGCCACAGAACTCACAAAAGAAAGGGTATATGTATTGCTTGATAAATTAAGAGATTGATGTACGAGCTGACAGGAGAAATATTTTCTGTCAGCTTGTTATTTGTTCGGTTGGATAATGGAGAATATCTGTTTGCCAAAGAAGAAACATTTGACGAATTTTTATCTCTGTTGTATCATGAACATACAAAACGAAAATAAAGTAAGAGGAATATTGTTATATAAAATACAGAACAGATAAGAAAGCAGGAATTTAATGAGAGCAGAAGTTGTATCCATGACAGCGGATAATCTTGATATGGAGGCTATCCGGCGTGGTGGAGATATTTTGAAACAGGGTGGTCTGGTTGCATTTCCTACGGAGACTGTGTATGGTCTTGGAGGGGATGCGTTGAATCCGCAGGCTTCTATGAAAATTTATGCGGCGAAAGGAAGACCTTCGGATAATCCGCTGATCGTGCATATTGCAGAGTTTGATAAGCTGGCTCCGATTGTAGCGGAGGTTCCGGAGAAGGCGAAGATCCTGGCAGAGAAGTACTGGCCGGGTCCGCTGACTATGATTCTTCCGAAGTCGGATCTTGTACCACAGGAGACTACGGGTGGTCTGGACAGTGTGGCGGTTCGGTTTCCGAGCGACAGGATTGCACAGGAGCTGATCAAGGCTGCCGGCGGCTATGTGGCAGCACCCAGTGCCAACACTTCAGGCAGACCCAGTCCGACCACTGCACAGCATGTAGAGGAGGATCTTGGTGAAGCGATTGAGATGATCATTGACGGAGGCCAGGTGGGAATCGGTCTTGAGTCTACGATCGTTGATTTTACTGAGGATGTGCCGGTGGTTTTACGTCCGGGTTATATTTCTCTGGAGATGCTTCAGGAGACTCTAGGGGATGTAAGGATGGACAAGGGGCTGATTGCGGCTGACAGCAAAGTGCGTCCGAAAGCACCGGGTATGAAATATCGCCATTATGCACCGAAGGCAGATCTGGCAATTGTTGAGGGACCGGAGGAAGCTGTTGTGAAGAAGATCAATGAGCTGGCTGCGGAGGCGAAAGCACACGGCGAGCAGGTTGGAATTATTGCAACGGACGAGACAAAGGACAGATATCCGGAAGGTCTGGTAGTCAGCATTGGAAGCCGGAAGGAAGAAGAGACGATAGCGCATCATCTGTATGAAGTGTTGCGGGACTTTGACCAGAGTGCAGTCAGGTCTATTTATTCAGAAGCGTTTTATACACCAAGAATGGGACAGGCCATTATGAACCGTCTGCTGAAAGCAGCGGGACATAAGATCATACAGGTGGTATGATATAATCAGGTAGTGAAGCAGATATATGCCTGACTATATAATCTTATCAGCAGTAATGGCCAGATGGATAATGAAGATTCATTTAAATAGTCTGCTGAAGAGGTAAAGAAAATAAATTAATTTCAGGAGGAAGATTAATGATAGCTCTAGGATGTGATCACGGTGGATATGAATTAAAACAGGAGATCAAGAAGTATCTGGATGAGAAAGGAATTGAATATAAAGATTATGGATGTGACAGTCTGGATTCCGTAGATTATCCGATATATGCAAAGAAGGTTGCACATGCAATTCTTGACGGCGAATGTGAGAAGGGAATCCTGATCTGCGGAACAGGTATCGGAATTTCCATTACAGCAAACAAGTTTAAAGGAATCAGAGCTGCAGTCTGCACAGATTGTTTTACAGCAGAGGCTACAAGACTTCACAATGATGCCAATATCCTTGCACTTGGCGGAAGAGTGGTAGGACCTGGGCTGGCATTGAAGATTGTGGATACATTTTTGAATACACCGTTTTCCAATGATGAGAGACATATCAGAAGAATTAATCAGATAGAGACTGAATAAGTCATAAAATAAGAAAAATGATAAAACAGCCAGAGCCTGCATGATTATAGTAATTCTCTCACATGTATGATGAATGGGAATTGCTGTAGAGTAAAGTGTTAAGTTCTGGCTGTGTCAGTTATAAGCAGATAATGGTTACTGTTCGTTCCGTTCACAGTAACAGACAATGTGCTGATTTTATGAAGCGGATGAATGGTGAAGTATGTGAAGGGGAGGTTGGGGAAATGGATGTAAATCATAAACGCACAGATTATTTATCATGGGATGAATATTTTATGGGAGTTGCCATGATGTCAGGGATGCGTTCCAAGGATCCGAATTCTCAGGTAGGTGCCTGTATTGTGAGTGAGGATAATAAAATCCTGTCCATGGGTTATAATGGTTTTCCAAAGGGCTGTTCAGATGATGAATTTCCATGGGCAAGAGAGGGTGACAGTCTTCATACGAAATATTTTTATGTGACCCACAGTGAATTGAATGCGATTCTTAATTACAGAGGAGGAAGTCTGGAAGGTGCAAAGCTTTATGTGTCTCTTTTTCCATGTAATGAATGTGCCAAGGCAATTATTCAGGCAGGTATTAAGACAATTGTCTATGACTGCGATAAATATGCAGACACGCCGGCAGTGATCGCTTCCAAGAGAATGCTGGATGCAGCCGGGGTCCGTTATTATAAATATAACCGGACAGGACGTAAGATTACAATAGAAGTGTGACTTTGGTTACGTTACTGAGAACAGAGTGAATAGTAAACAGATTTTACTCTTGACACATCAATTTATTTCAAATAGAATATAACCAAATGCGAAATATATATATAGCGATGAAGAGAATAGTACATAAGGAGCAATCCCAGAGAAGAGTCCCGGAGGAACAGCTGGTTGGCTGCGAAACAGTGGTGGAAGGATTCTGTGCGTGAATTATGGAACCGGCCTCGGAGCTCCGTACAATTGAAGTACGGCGTTTTTCCTGCGTTATCGGAAGAAGAGCGAGCAATGTGCAGGCATTTGGGCACAGTGCTAATTAGGGTGGTACCGCCGAAGCCTTTCGGTCCCTTGTGAGGGATGCTGGGCTTCTTTTTTTCGTTTTTTATAATATGACAGGTTTTGCAGGATTATAAAAAAGGCAGATTTTTGTACTGTGAAGCAGATAAGGAAATTTATTTATAGAAGAAAAATAAGAAGAATATGCATTCCGCCGCGACTATATCCTGATGCACTGTCAGGATCAACACAATCACATAAAAAGGAGAAGTAATTATGGCAAACAACAAGAAACTGGTAGAAGCCATCACATCCATGGAAGAGGATTTCGCCCAGTGGTATACCGACGTTGTAAAGAAAGCTGAACTCTGCGGTTATACCAGCGTAAAAGGCTGCATGGCAATCAAACCTGCAGGATATGCAATCTGGGAAAATATCCAGCACGAACTGGACAGAAGATTTAAAGAGACTGGCGTACAGAATGTGTACATGCCAATCTTTATTCCAGAATCTCTTCTTCAGAAAGAGAAAGATCATGTAGAAGGATTTGCACCTGAGGTTGCATGGGTAACTCATGGTGGTCTGGATCCGCTTCAGGAGCGTCTGTGCGTACGTCCAACATCAGAGACATTATTCTGTGATTTCTATGCAAAAGAAATCCAGTCCCACAGAGACCTGCCGAAGGTATACAATCAGTGGTGTTCTGTAGTGCGCTGGGAAAAGACAACACGTCCGTTCCTTCGTTCACGTGAGTTCTTATGGCAGGAAGGCCATACAGCTCATGCTACAGCCGAGGAAGCAGAAGAGCGTACTATCCAGATGCTGAACCTGTATGCAGATTTCTGCGAGGAAGTACTTGCAATCCCGGTTATCAAGGGACAGAAAACAGACAAGGAGAAATTCTCCGGTGCAGAAGCTACTTATACAATTGAATCCCTGATGCATGATGGAAAAGCTCTTCAGTCCGGTACAAGCCATAACTTTGGCGATGGATTTGCAAGAGCATTCGGCATCCAGTATACAGATAAAGAAAATAAACTTCAGTATGTACATCAGACATCCTGGGGCATGACAACACGTATGATCGGTGCAATCATCATGGTACATGGTGATAACAGCGGTCTGGTACTGCCTCCGAGAATCGCTCCTGTACAGGCAGTGATCATCCCGATCCAGCAGAGAAAAGAGGGCGTTCTTGAGAAAGCAGATGAGATGTTTGCAGCATTAAAGGCAGCAGGAGTCCGCGTAAAAGTAGACGACACAGACAAGAGCCCGGGATTCAAATTCGCAGAGCAGGAAATGCGTGGTATTCCGATCCGTATCGAGTGCGGCCCGAAGGATATCGAGAATGGTCAGGCTGTGATCTGCCGTCGTGATACAAGAGAGAAATATACTGTTACATTTGATGAGCTTGTGGAGAAAGTACAGGAAATCCTGGAAACAATCCAGAAAGATATGCTGGAGCGTGCACGTAAGCACAGAGATTCCCATACTTATGTTGCTACAAACTATGAAGAATTCAAAGATACTATTGTTAACAAACCAGGTTTCGTAAAAGCTATGTGGTGCGGTGACCGCGCATGTGAGGACAAGATTAAAGAGGATGTTCAGGCTACATCCAGATGTATGCCGTTTGAGCAGGAACACTTAAGTGATGTCTGCGTATGCTGTGGAAAACCTGCCAAGAAGATGGTTTACTGGGGAAGAGCATACTAATCAATAAGAAAATAAAGAAAACCGGCAGCAGAGATATCTGAGTGCCGGTTTTCGGGATTAAGAATAAATAGAAGAAGATAAGGATGGTCATATGATTCTGGAAATACCGAAAAACGCGGAAACAATTTTGCATATACTGGAAAAAGCAGGCTATGAAGCCTATGTGGTAGGCGGCTGTGTGCGTGATTCCATTCTGGGACGGAGCCCGGATGACTGGGACATCACCACATCCGCAAAGCCGGAGCAGGTCAAGGCTTTGTTTCACAGAACAGTGGATACAGGTCTGCAGCATGGAACAGTGACTGTTCTTATGGAAAAAGAAGGATATGAGGTCACGACTTATCGTGTAGATGGTGAGTACGAGGACGGCAGACATCCCAAAGAGGTCACCTTTACAGCAAGCCTTAAGGAAGACCTGAAACGCCGGGATTTCACCATCAATGCAATGGCATACAATCCTTCTTCAGGACTGGTGGATCTTTTCGGCGGACTGGAGGATATTGAGAGAAAAATCATCCGCTGTGTGGGAAATCCGCTGGAGCGTTTTACAGAGGATGCACTGCGGATCATGCGTGCAGTCCGTTTCAGTGCGCAGTTGGGCTTTGCCATTGAAGAAGAGACTCGTAAGGCACTGAAGGTTCTGGCACCGAATCTGAAGCATGTCAGCGCAGAGCGGATTCAGGTAGAGCTTGTGAAGCTTCTGATGTCTCCTCATCCGGATTATCTCAGGGTGGCTTATGAAGCCGGGATCACAGCTGAATTTCTTCCGGAGTTTGATGCATGTATGACAACATCCCAGAATACGCCGCACCACTGTTACACAGTAGGGGAGCATATCCTGCACAGTCTCTGTCATGTACGTGCAGATAAAGTTCTCAGGATTACCATGCTGCTTCATGATATTGGAAAGCCGGTTGTCCGGAAAACAGATGAGAATGGAAGAGATCATTTCAAGATGCATGGGATTGCGGGAGAAAAGATGGCTGCACAGATCCTGCGCAGGCTGAAATTCGATAATGATACGATCCGCAAGGTAACCCGTCTGGTAAAATGGCATGATGACAGACCGGATGGAACGATAAAGGCAGTGCGCAGGGCAGTGAACCGTATCGGTGAGGATCTCTTCCCATATTATCTGGAAGTGCAGCAGGCAGATATGCTGGCACAGAGTGATTACAGACGCGCAGAGAAGCAGGAACGTCTGGATAAGGTGAAAGAGGCTTATGAGACGATCATTAATGAACATCAGTGTGTATCTTTAAAAACTCTGGCAGTGACAGGGAAAGATCTGATTGAAGCCGGTTATAAGCCGGGGCGTGAAATAGGAGAAACGCTGAACCGTCTTCTGGAAGTAGTACTTGTCGATCCACAGAAGAATCAGAAAGAGATATTATTGGGTCTGCTTGATGAGAAATAGTGCAGTTTTATGGAATGGTCAGTATATCAGAATATTGGTTACTGTTCACACACCACTATCCCGCGAGGTGTTTTGGCATGAATATGCCAAAATCCCGAGACATACAAGCCAAAATTCCATTGCCGCAGGCAATCTGGAATGAATTTTGGCTACGTTACTGTGAACGGAGTGAACAGTAACGAATATAGTAAATAACAGTGGCTCTATGAAAATCCGGGGGTATATCCACCGGATTTTCTTCATATGTATAGAAAGAATTAAGATGATTAAGAGGGGGATATGTCATTGTATGATTACGGACTTGGCACTTTGGCTCAGTATGAGCTGACAGCAGACCGTTCTGCAAGGACAAGAGGAGCTTTACTCTGCTATACAGCTCAGGGACTTCTGATCCTGAGGGAATTTCACGGTTCTGAAAAAAAGCTGGAAAAACAGCAGGAGCTTTTGATGAAACTTCAGGAAAATGGTATAAATACCGATTATTTTCTGCGGAATAATCAGGAAAGTCTGGTCAGTAAAGATAAGACTGAACAAAGGTTTACACTCCAGCACTGGTATGAAGGAAAAGAGTGTGATACAAAATCCCGGGAAGATATTTTAAAAAGTGTCCGGACACTGGCAAGGTTACATATTTTAATGAAAATGGAACCTGTGGAGGAATACAGGGAAAGATCTCTCAGGGAGGAATATCTCCGGCACAATCAGGAGCTTCGTAAGATACGCAAATTTATACGGAACAAAGGAGCATCCAATGTATTTGAGAAAAATTATCTGGCAAGTGTGGAGCAGTTTCTTGAAAGGGCACAGTATGCAGTAAAGCTTCTGGACGAGACGGATTATGATGATCTCAGGGAAAGGGCATGGCGGGAAGGACAGGTATGTCATGGAGAATATAATCAGCATAATATTCTGATGCTGAAAGGTGATCATTTGGGGACGGCAGTCACAAATTTTGGTCACTGGAGTTTTGATATTCAGGTAGCAGATTT